>JACNHM010000524.1 GCA_014383605.1 Chloroflexota bacterium | reverse complement strand
ATCTTCGTGGGCACCATCGAACCGCGCAAGAACCTGGTGCGATTGCTGGAAGCCATGGAATTACTACACGAAAAAGGCGAAGGTGCTAAGCTGGTAATCGTGGGAAGTAAGGGGTGGTTGCACGAGGATTTCTTTCGCCGCCTGGCAGAGATGCCCCGGGGGGCAGTCTTCTTCCCCGGCTACGTGCCCGACGAAGACCTGCCCGCCTTCTACAGCGGGGCAGCGCTCTCGGCGCTTCCTTCACTATACGAAGGCTTCGGGTTACCGGTGCTGGAAGCGATGGCCTGCGGCACGCCCGTGGCCTGCAGCCGCACCTCCAGCCTGCCCGAGGTCGCTGGTGACGCGGCGGCCTACTTCGATCCCACGGACGTCGAGGCCATGGCCGAGGTCATGCACCAGATATTAAGTGACGAGGAACGACGAGAGGAGATGCGCGCCCGCGGCCTGGCCCAGGCGGCGCAGTTTTCCTGGGCCCGCGCCGCCGAGGAAACCATGGCCGTCTACGAGCAGGTGATCGCAAAACGTAGTGCGTAAAACGTAAGCGTTGGCCACACCTCACATTTTACGTTTTACGCTTTACGCATCATGTTTCCCACGTCTCGACCACGTGCCGCTGCACCACGACTTGGCCGCCACGTGGACCATGTTCTGAAAGGTAGATTTCCTGTTGTGGCCAGCACTGCTCATCACCACTGGCCCTGTGTTACAGTAGTTGCTATGCAGCGGAGGTGAGTTATGAAATGAAGGAGAAAAATAGGCATTACCTCTCTCAGGTCATTGAGTTAGTCATCGTCGTGGTGCTGCTGGCCGCCTGCACCCCGGCTCCGGCCACTACGCCCACACCGGGAACGGCGACCGCGCCGACGCCGGCTCAACGCACCGATCGCACGCGCTTTGTCACCGCCGAAGGGGTCAGCTTCGTCCCCCCGGCCGGCTGGCACTTCACGGGGCGCTACGGGTCGTTGCCCGGGGAGGTGCAATACGTCTTCCGTGGCCCTGGCCCCGGCGGCCAGCACAGCCCAATTGACCTGGTCGTGCGCGTGCTGTCCGATACGAAGATGGACGCGTGGATCAAAGCCAACGTGCCCGAGAGCGATATCAGCCAGCGGCGCGACCTGGAAGTAGCCAGTCGCCCGGCCGTACGGTTCGACTTCACTACGCGCCGGCTGCATGAGGAGCCGCTAGCCGGCACACATCTGCTGATCCAGGACGGCGACCGGCTGGTAGTGTTTTCCTTCATGACCAGTGCGCTGAGCAGCTACAGCCCCTATGCGGAGACCGAGAGTGTCTTCCAGAGCGTCAGCTTTGACCTGGTCAGCGCGCTTATCCCTTCGGCTGTAGGCCACGTGACCACTCTTCCGGTCGAAGGCAGCCAAGAGGCAGGTTTGCCGACCATGATCATTTGGTGGGGCGAACGGTGCAAGCCGGAGGGCGGGGCACTGGCCTGGCAAGACGCCGGATCGGGCGCATGGCGGACACAAGACCTGCCGATCAACGTCACCGTTCCCGAGGTGGCGGCCGCACGCCTGGCCAGAACCGGCGACGACTACCGGTTGGCTCTGGTCTTCAACCCCTGCGCTTGCAGCTCGATGGGCAGGTGCCACGAGTTGTCCCTGTACCGGCTGCAGAAAAACGGGTGGCAGGAAGTGTGGAAGGCACGGGACGCGGCCGCTTGGCGTCACAGCCATGCCAGTCTGCGCTTCATCAGCGATGGTATTGAGGCTGTCGTCCTGGAAAGTTCTTCCTGGCTATTGGGCGATCCGAAGAGTTCTATCTTTTGGGAAGCCAACGCCGGCCCGCATCGGTGGTTTCTCGACACCTGGCAGCGCCAGGGCGATGCCTATGTCTTGGTCCAAAGCGAGACGCGGCCGAGCGCCTACAACACCCTGGTCGAGTTCATCTACGCGCTCAAGACCGGAGAAGATCCCCGCCGGTGGGTGGCCGAGCCGGGTCTGTTGGAAATTGCCCGTCGCCTGGACCTGGCGGCCCTGCCCAGTACGCAGGTGAGCTTCGCCGATTGGTCCACAGGTGAGCAAGAGGGACCGATTTTCCTGGACCATGGCGGGCGATGGATCACCTTTGACTTCATTGTGCGGGATGGCCAATACCTGGTGGCAGCGATCGGCAGCCGCAACAGCCTTTCTGTAACACTGACCCCATCCCGGCCGGACGAACTGCTGGCCATGCCACCGTTGGAATTCGCAGGTCAGGTCCGCTACGACAGCACTGTGCTGGACGAGCTCACTGGACGGCGGATCCCACTGACCTTCGGCGATCCAGATCCGGACGATCCCTTCGCACCAGGGGAATTGCTGGCGCCAGCCCTCGTGCAATTCGAACAAAGCTGGCGCTTGCTGGCACCCCTGAGCAGGCCATGGCTGGTTTCGCTCTACCTGGAAGACTGGCAGGGCCAACCGCTCTTGTTCAGCTACGCGAACCTCATCTGGCCGGATCAACCGTGCCCTACGGGTCAGCGCGGCGTAGAGTGTGTGGCCAGGAGCCAGCACTATTTCGACTTCCCGGCCGATTTCCCATCTGGCCTCTATACGATCACCGTAGGACTGATGGATGCGGCCAACGGTGAACTGGCGCCGGTGACCAGCCCGCCCGGCGCTCGCAATCCCAATCCCTACCCCCTGGGGCAGGTGCGCGTCATCTCGATCCCGCGTACCTGCCGAAGCAGTCACCTGGCTGCCGGGACACCCTCAAAGGGCCCGCGGGCGGAGCAGACCGTTTTGCCACTCCCAACGGTAACACCGTTTTCATCTGCAGATTTGCCCATAGTCATCAGCAGCATCGTGGATCTTCATTTGCCCGTCGGTCGGCTGCTGTGGTTCCGCCCCGATGGCCTCTGGCTGGTGGACGCTGAAACGGCGGCGCTCCAGCGGGTTACGCCAGCGGCTGCTGCGGCCGCCTGGTCGCCACAGAGTGATCGGCTGGCCCTGCTGGCCCCGTCGCCTGGTGTTCCAGAGACGGCCAGCATCGCGCCATTTCTCGTCCCCACGGTGATTGACATGGCAACCCATCAGTCCCGCACATTCCTCCACGTTCAACTCAGCCCAGGCAGCGGCATCGCCTGGCAGGCGATCGGTGATCGCCTTTACCTCTACGCCATCTCAGCCGACAATCCTCGCTGCCTGCTGCGCCTTGACCCGACCAGTGGCGAGACACAGACGGCCTGGTGCATCAAACCCGGACAGGAGGGACGTCTGGCCGGAGATATCGTAACCCTGCTCGATGGCAGTCTGGCCCTTATTGCCCTTGAGCCTTTAAGGCAGACCCCTCGACCAGGCACAGGGCGAGCGTGGAAAGGTGGGAGCGCCAGCCTGCTCCTGCTAGATCCCATCAATGGGGAACGACTGGGCGAAGCTCTGGATGCGTATCGCATTTTTGACAGCGAGGACTGGCGGCCCGCGGCAAGCCTGACCGGCCTGCGCGTTCCGCTCGCACTGTCACCCGATGGTCAACTGTTGGCCGCCCTCGTCGGCCCGGACGTGGATCCCCATGGTACCCTGCGAAACCGGCAGGGAATTTACGTAGTGGACCTGGTCGGGCACAAGCTGCGCTATTCTCCACTACCCGACCACTACGGCTGGCCGGGCCTGTGCCAGGGCGTCTGGTCCGACGATAGCCAGCAACTGGCGGCGAGCGGGACAGAGAGCACGCTGGTGTACGATCGCAACACCAACGAAGTGAGGGTGCCCTCGGAAACTGCCGGCTCCGTGGCACACCTGATGGCGCCCCACTTCGGCGATGCTGCCCAAGATGAGATACTCGATGAGCTGGTAGTCTTGCCTCTGGCCTGGTCGGCCAGCAGTTCTGACCTCTTGCCGGCCATTGGGCGCAGATTGCTGGCCCTGACCCCGCTGGCGCCGAACCGCCGATTGGTGCAGCCGCTCCTGGTCTGGACAAACCCTTATGGTTACTCCGTGGCGCCTGCCGGCCCTTACGCCGGCGACACGGTGGGGTGGCCGACCTACGCTCTGAGTGACTTGGGTATCACCGTGCCTTACCCGCCCGACTGGGCCGTTCGAGAACTCCCAGGGGATGGGGGAGTCGTGACTCATCGTATCGCTTTCGTCCCGTCGCGCTACGCGGACAGCCCAATGTCTAAGGTGCCTGCAATCAATCTCACCTTGTATTCGGAGGCTTTGACCGGCACTTTGCGAAGCTGGCTCGCTGCCCACAGCGCGCCCAATCCCTTCGAGAGCGAGGCTGATCCGCACGTGCAATTCTTTGGGGTGAGCGATACCTGGACCACCATGGCAGCCGGCCTGCCAGCTTTGCGCTTCACCCACGACGTGGCGGGGTTGACGGCTCACGAATTGCTGGTGGCGCTCGACAGCCAGGTGATCGGCCTGAGCTACGTGGACTTCGGGCCGGAGGATCTGGGCGCGCCGTTCCTGCGCCTATGGCAAAGCCTGGCCGTGGCCGCCGTGCCGCCTCCGGCTGGCCTGATCTACCGCGCCCAGGACGGCCTCTGGCAAGTGGACTCCGTGGGCCAGCCGGTGCGCATCTTCGGCCGTCCTGAGGCGCGGCTCTCGCCTGATGGCACGCAAGTGCTCTACCTGGACCAGGATGATTTGTGGCTGGCCGATTCGGTGAGCGGCGAGCGTCGCAATCTAACCCAAACGCCGGACCGCGTTGAGTGCTGTGCCCAATGGTGGCCGGCGCGACCGGACATGATCCCCTTCGGTTCCATGCCCAAAGAGGCTGATCTGGGGCCTGGCTTCGGCTTCCTGACGACGGTGCAGATAGACGGGAACGGCCATCGTGTCCTGGGGGAAACGGTATCTTACGCCTTACCTGCCCTGTCGCCGGACGGCCGGACCATCGCCTTCGACCAGGAAGGGACAGGATGGCTCTACCGCTGGGGCGTAGGGCCTGAGCCCTTTGAACCGGTTGCCTACGGATTGTCCGTACAGAGAATCGCCAGCCCGGCCTGGTCCCCCGACGGAAAACGGTTGGCTTGGGTGGTAGGGAGCTACTTTGACGACCGGTGGCAGATCGGCATCGGGGTCTTTGATCTGGAAGCGCGGACGAGCCGGCTGGTACACCCCTATGAACCATTGGGAATGGGTGGCTGGCCTGAGGCACCGGCCTGGAGCCCAGACGGACAGAGGCTGGCGTTCCGCGCCTATGCTCAGGACCCTGGCGAGGCCGGTCTATGGGTTGTGCGAGCCGACGGAGGAGAGGAGCGCTTCCTGGCGGCGGGCAGCGGGCCGGTCTGGAGTCTGGGCGGATGCCGGTTGGCCTTCAATCGTTATGCTCGCGACCAGGGGTGGACTGTCTGGGTGGCCGAGGTGGGAACGTGGCGTCTGCGACCGGTGGATCTCGTCCCCGATGCCGCTGTCGTGGATTGGGTGGCATTGGAGCAGTAGTACCTTAACCGGTGAAATTCTTGCACATTGGGCAAGAAAATCAACCACGAAGACACAAAGGCACGAAGGTTGTTCTTTTGGTTTTCTTGGTGGCTTTGTGCCTTCGTGGTTCAATCACCCCTGCGTGGATGTCACCGATCCGGCCCACCCGCGCCAACTCAGGCTCCTCATCCTTCACTCATTCCCATGTCTCGACGACGTGACGCTGTACCACGACCTGCCCGCCATCGGCCAGCGTGAGCAGCACAGCGCCCAGATCCCACCACTCCACGTGGCCTTCGAAGCTCTCACCCGTGCGCAGGTGCAGCCGGATGGGATGGCCTTCCTCTCGTGCTGCTACCAGCGCTGCGCTCAATGCCTTGCGCGGCCAGTCGTAGCGCCAGCGCAGCTCCT
>JACNHM010000289.1 GCA_014383605.1 Chloroflexota bacterium | reverse complement strand
TCTGTCACGAGCCCCGCATGACAGCATAAGGGGGTGCGGGGCCTTCCCGCACCCCCTTTCACTATCTTTCACTGCTTTCACTATCCTTGAACGCCTCCGGTGGTGGCCTCCTGACTGCCGCTCAGTTGGCTGAAAACCCAGGCGGCAATCGGGAGGCCATGCCCCAGACAGCAATATACTCTCCGCAGTGGCGCTGGAGTTGATGGCTTGCTGGCAAGGAAGGAGTAGTCAATGACCAAGTATATCGTCCGCAGGCTGATCTCCCTGATTCCCACGTTGCTGGGGGTGACTATCCTCGTTTTTCTGTTCATTCATCTCATCCCTGGCGATCCGGCCATCGTCATGCTGGGCGAGCACGCGGCCGTGGAAAACGTGGAACGCATCCGCGAGCAGTTGGGTTTGAACAAGCCGCTCCTGCTGAATCTCGAGGCCCCAGTCCAGGCCTTTCGTGGCGAAATCAGCGTCGGCGAAGGGGCCAAGGGGTTCTTCGACTCACAGTACTTCGGCTTCCTCGGGCGGTTGCTGCGCGGCGATCTGGGGCGGTCCGTCCACGAAAAGACGCCCATCGCCGACCTGTTGAAATTGAAGTTCCCGGCCACCGTGGAACTATCACTTCTGTCCATGTTTTTCGCCATCGCCGTGGGCATTCCCGCGGGCATCATCTCCGCCACACGGCGGAACTCCATTTTCGACGGCATCAGCATGGTGGGCTCCCTGATGGGTGTGTCCATGCCCATCTTCTGGCTGGGCCTGATGCTCATTTACTTCTTCGGCGTCAAGCTGGGGTGGCTCCCCACCTATGGCCGCTTCCCGGTTGACCTGTCGTTGGCGCGCGTCACCGGGCTCTATACCATTGACAGCATCATCGCCGGCGATGCTCAGGCGCTGGGGTTGGCACTGAAACACCTGGTGATGCCCTCTGTGGCCTTGGGCACGATCCCCATGGCCATCATCGCCCGCATGACCCGCTCCGCCATGCTGGAAGTGCTGCAAGAAGACTACATCCGCACGGCCTACGCCAAAGGGTTGAACGAGAGAACCGTCATTATGCGCCACGCCCTGAAAAACGCCTTCCTGCCGGTGATCACGATCATCGGACTGCAGATCGGCGGCCTGCTGGCGGGGGCCATCATGACGGAAACGATCTTCTCCTGGCCGGGTGTGGGCAAGTGGGTCTACGATGCCATTCTGGCACGGGACTACCCCGTCGTGCAGGTGGCCGTTCTGGTCATCACCCTGGTCATCGCCCTGGTCAACCTGCTGGTTGACGTCTCCTACGGCTTCCTAAACCCCAAGATCCGATTCGAGTGAGTGATATGACTGAGACAACACCTCCGCCAGTGGACGTGTCAGTGGATTGGGCGGTGCGCAAACACCGTTCTCTGTGGGCCGATGCCTGGCGTCGCTTGATTTCTCTGAGCACCGCGCGTGCGGGCATGGTCATCATCGGTGTCTTGCTGCTAGGGGCCTTCTTGGTGCCCGTGGTGCATCACTACGACCCGAAGATAGACTCCAATCTTCGTGACCGGCTCAAACCCCCTTCACGCGAGCACATCCTGGGAACTGACAACCTGGGGCGAGATGTGGTGGTGCGGCTGATTCACGGGGCGCGCTATTCGCTGCTCGTGGGCATCATTTCTGTGGGCCTGGGATTGGTCATTGGCGGGACACTGGGCCTGCTGGCAGGCTTCGTCGGAGGAGGCGTAGACAATATCATCATGCGCATCATGGACATCATCCTGGCCTTTCCTGCCATGCTCCTGGCCATCGCCATCGTTGCCGTGCGCGGGCCGGGGCTAAACAACACCATGGTCGCCGTGGGCGTGGTGTTTATTCCCATCTTCGCCCGGTTGGCTCGTTCGATGGTACTCTCGATCAGGGAACAGGAGTACATCACTGCGGCTACCTGTGCGGGTGTTTCGAGGTCCCGTATTCTGTTTCGGCACATACTGCCCAATACCCTTTCGCCCATCATCGTGCAATCCACCCTGGGTCTGGGGAGTGCTATCCTCTGGGCGGCAGGACTGGGTTTCCTGGGGCTGGGGCAGCAGCCTCCCAAGCCAGAGTGGGGGGCCATGCTGAGCGATTCCTACAAGTACCTGGCCAAGGGAGCCTGGTGGGTCATCGTTCCCCCCGGCGTGGCCATCATGTTCAGCGTGTTGGGCTTCAACTTGTTGGGCGACGGCCTGCGCGATGCCCTCGATCCCCGGATGCAAACCTGAGCAAGCATAGCTTACAGCCTTGCTGACCGATTGCCATGACCACGAACCAGACACCATCTGCCCCGTCGCCCGGCGAAGTGACGCCTGGCAAAAGGATTATGATCTCGAGGAGTAGAGAATTGACTGAGCTTACGAGCGTGACTCCCGAACTGGAGAAGGCGAAGAGTCGACGCATCAGCCTGGCCGACGTGCCCTGGTGGGTGGTGATCATCGTCCTCGTGGGCATCTACATCACTTATGCGGTGCTGTCCAGCGAGAAGTACATCGAGGCCATGAGGTTTATCCTGCCCGGGGTGAAGATCACACTGCAAGTCACCTTCCTGGCCTATGCTCTGGCCCTGGTCATCGGCCTCATCGCCGGGCTGATGCGCGTGTCCAAGAATCCTATCCTCTACGCCATCTCCACCCTCTACGTGGAGATCATCCGCGGCGTGCCCATGCTGGTGATCTTGCTCTACGCCGGCTACGTCATCTCGCCGGCCATCCGGGACGCCACAAACCGGGTCGTCACCTTCAGCGATCTCCAAGAAGGCATTATCGGGCTGTCCATCGGCTACGGCGCTTACCTGGCTGAGGTGTACCGGGCGGGAATCGAATCCATCCATCGCGGGCAGATGGAAGCGGCGCGCTCCTTGGGTATGAGCTACATGCAGGCCATGCGCTACGTGATCTTGCCCCAGGCTATCCGGCGCATCTTGCCGCCGCTGGGCAACGACTTTATTGCCATGCTTAAAGACTCCTCGCTGGTGGCATTGCTGGCACTGCCAGATTTGCTACAAATGGGACGGCTTTTCGTTTCGCGCACCTTCCGCGCCTTTGAAGGATACAACTCGGTGGCTCTGCTCTATCTGGTGATGACCCTTTGCCTCTCTTTCCTGGTGCGCATGATCGAGCGGAGGTGGTCCATTGACTGAAAGGCAAAAGAAGCTGGGGGACAAGATCATCGAAATCTACGATCTACACAAGCACTTCGGCCACGTGGAAGCTGTAAACGGGGTGACCATGCACGTGAACCGGGGTGAGGTGGTGGTGATCATCGGCCCTTCGGGGTCCGGCAAATCCACCCTGCTGCGCTGCATCAACCACCTGGAGACCCCCACCAGTGGCAAAGTCATCATTGACGGCGTAGACGTCACGGCCAAAGGTGTGGACATCAACGCGCTGCGCGCCGAGATCGGCATCGTCTTCCAGCAGTTCAACCTTTTCCCGCACCTGACAGCACTGGAAAACATCACGCTGGCCCAGCGGATGGTGCGCCGGCGCAGCCGCGAGGAGGCGGGGCAAATCGCTCACGAGCTATTGGCCAAAGTCGGCATTCCGGAGAAGGCCATTTGCCATCCGGACCAGCTTTCGGGCGGGCAGCAGCAGCGGGTGGCCATCGCCCGCGCCCTGGCCATGCAGCCCAAGATCATGCTCTTCGACGAGCCCACGTCGGCGCTGGATCCGGAGATGATCAAAGAGGTGCTGGACGTGATGCTGGAGTTGGCCAAGGAGGGCATGACCATGGTCGTGGTCTCGCACGAGATGGGCTTCGCCAGGGCGGCCGCCGATCGCATGATCCTGATGGACGAGGGGGTCATCGTCGAGGAAACGACGCCGGAAGGGCTGTTTACTGCCCCCAAACACGAGCGCACCAAGCTGTTCCTGAGCAAGATCCTGCACTGAACGGACGTTACGGCCAGACAAACGACGAAAAGCCCGCCCGATCCATGGATCGAGCGGGCTTTGTGCGTGCACACAGATGCCAGCTACTCCTCGGCCGGCGGGACGGTGTCCTCCTGCTCCGGGGCCTCCACAGGGATGGGTGCCTCGGGTGGCGGGATGACGAAAGGCTCTTCCGGGGTCTCGCCCTGCATCACCAACTCGCCGCGCAGGAATCCCCCCTCATCCAGCAAAAAAGAAGCGGCGTTTACCGTGCCCCAGATGCGGCCGCCGTCCAGGAGTTCCACTCGCTCGGCGGTGATGGTGCCTTTGACCGCGCCAGAAACGGACACGTTGCGGGCGGTGATGTCGGCGATCACCTTGGCTGCGGCAGTGACGATAACGTTTGCCGGTGTCTCGATACTGCCGCCTTCGACGACGCCATCCAGCCGTATGCTGCCATCGCAGCGCAGGTGGCCATGGAAGCTGGCGCGAGGCCCCAAAATCACATCAATCTGATCAGGTTCAGGACGTTTCTCTCTGCCAAACACGGTGCGCTCCTGCTTACAAGATGCTTGATTATACCCCAACTCCGGCGAAAGTCAAAAGACAATCACCCCTCGTCCCGCGCCCGGGCAATGGCCTGCTGCTCCTCCCCCGTCAGCAGATAAGATGATTCCCAGGCCGCCAGCGGCTTGGCGTAGACGCGGGTGCTCTCGCGAGCGTGCAGGCTGCTGATGACCACCCCGTACCCTCCGGCATCGGCCAGCGCCACGGCGAAGCTCTGGTCGCCGCCCGTGTTGGCGAAGGGATTGAAGCGCACAAGGCCACAGTGCTGCAGGTGGCCCTGCCCGGCGCGCTGCAACTCCCGCACCAACAGATCAACCTCCTGGGCCTTCTCCACCGCCTGTTGCACCTGGGCCAGGTGATGATCGAGCATCGCTTCCAGATTGCCCCCTTCCGTGTCACCGAGCAGCGTCTGGTAGTGGCGGCGCAGGCGGGCAAACTGCCGCTGCTGCCAGACAAGCCACGCCAGCATCCCGGCGAGGACGCAGGCCATGACCAGCCACAGGGGGGCATCGTAAGTTTCTATCCAGTACCACAGGTTTTGCAGGAACGACGTCATGTGCATTCTCCCTCGGGCTGGACAGACGCCTGCGCCAGCGGCCCCCTCTGACTCTTGGGCAGCAGATTGCTGAGAGACGTGCCCTCGTGGATGTGCCGGATCACCTCCGCCAGCAGGGGGGCGATGGAGATGACTCTGAGCTTGGGATGTTGTCTCTCAGGCGGGATGTAGATGGTATCCGTAACCACCAGTTCTCTGATCCGCGGATCGTCCAGCCGCTCTAGCGCCTCGGGCAAAAGCACGGGATGGGTGATGGCCAGGTAGATTTCCTCACGAGCGCCCTTCTCCACCAAGGCGTCCAGTTCCGTCAACACGCTGCCGCTGGCGATGATGTCATCCACAACGATAGGGATTTTGCCCTCAATGTCGCCCACAACGTGGGTCGTCTTGACCGCGCCGACCTCCTCGCGGCGTTTGTGCATCACGACCAGCGGCAACAGCAGCAGTTCGGCATATTTGCCCGCCACCTTGGCCCGCCCGACGTCCGGCGAGACGATGGCCGCGTTGGCGAAACGTTCATCCAGGAAATATGTGGCGATCGTGGAAGCAGCCGAAAGCGGATCCACGGGGATGTTGAAGAAGCCCTGCAGAGCCGGGCTGTGCGCGTCCACAAGGACGACCCGGCTGGTGCCCAGGGCCTCCAACATCGTGGCCACCACCTTGGCGCTGATCGCTTCGCGGCCGTGGGCCATACGCTCCTGCCGGCTGTAGGGGAAGTAGGGGATCACCGCCGTGACGCTGTGCGCCGAGGCCCGCCGCAGGGCATCCACGTAGAGCAGCAATTCCATCAGGTGGTCATTCACCGGCTGGGAACAGGTCTGCAAGATGAACACGTCCTGGTCCCGCACGCACTCACCGATCTCCACGTGAAGCTCACTGTCGGGAAAGGGAGTGGTTTTGCACTTGCCCAATGACTGGCCCAACTGCTCGGCAATCGCTTGCGCCAGCGGCGGGTTGGCCGTGCCACTGAAAAGACACAAGGAGTGAGTTGTCATGCCTTATCCTCCTGATCTCACGAATGCAAAGTCCCAACCCCAAACTTCAAACCTCAAAAAATGCGGGAGCTTGAGGTCTGGAGTTTGGGGTTTGGAGTTTGAAGTTTGGAGTTCTCTCATCCTACTTCAGACGCCCATACACCGTCCCGGTCACCAGGACGACGAAGACCAACCCCCAGAGCAGGAGCCACAGGTCGAAGTAACCGAAACTCAAGATGCGGAAGAGGTAAGCGAGCAGGAACGTGAGCAATGCCCCTGAGGCCACCAGGCCACCGCCTATCCAGTGGAAACGCCGCGCCCGCTTGCGGCCACTGGCGCGGAAGATCGCTTCCCCCACCAGACCACCGACCACAGGGGCGATGAAAAGCGAGATCCAGGAAAGCTGGCCGACGAAGTAAGCGGCCACTCCCACCAGCAAGCCCAACACCACAGCCACCACACTGCCGGCCGCCTGGTGGCTCCTGGTGGCGGTGTAAAACACCTCTTGCTGCCCCTGTAAACACGACTTGCAGCGGTAGCCCACCGGCGTGTGCACAGCGCATTTCAAACAGATCGGCTTGCCACAGCGGTTGCAGCGCAGCAGCGTCTCCACTTGTGGATGGTTGGCGCAGTAGAGCGTGGTTTCTTCGGTTGTGTTTCCCATAGGCTCCTCTTGCCTTGCTTTAACTTCGGAGACTGCACTTCGGCTCGGACAGACCCTTTGAGCTTTGGCCTCTGAGGTTTGGATTTTGGAACGAAGTTCCTACGTTTCCCAGCGCAGCCGTTCCATCAACGTCTTGTAGAAATAGGCCCGATCCTGCAACCGCACGAAGCGTGCCTGGTGCGGGCTGGCGGCAACCTTGACCACATCCTCGCTCTGCAGCTCCACCAGAGACTGCCCATCCACGGTCAGAATGGCCTGGTGGTCGGTGAAGATCTGCAATTCCACGGTGGCTCCCTGAGGCAGGACCACCGCTCGATCGAGGCTCAGGTGAGGCGCGATGGCGATCAGCAAGATGTTTCTGAGCTCTGGCGGCAGCACCGGCCCGCCCACGGCCAGCGCGTAGCCTGTGGCGCCGGTGGCCGTGGAGACGATGACCCCGTCGGCGCTGTAGGTGGTGAGCTGGCAGCCGTCCACGCACGCGGCGATGCGCACCAGGCGCGCCAACCCCCCGCGGCTGACCACCACGTCGTTGAGAGCCTCGTGGGTGGGGCTGAGGGCCACGCCACCGCGCCAGGCGGCGGCGCGCAGCATCATGTGCTCTTCCAGCCAGTACTCACCCCCCAGCACCCGCCGCAGCGGCTCCTCCCAGTCGTCCGGCGCCATCTCGCCCAGGAAGCTGACCCGCCCCATCTTGACGCCCAGGATGGGCACGTCGTGACGAGCGCCCAGCCGCGCCGCGCGCAGGATGCTGCCATCACCGCCCAGGGTGATGATCAAGTCCAAAGTGGCTACCTGAGCGGCGATGGCGGCTTTGTCCCACGAGGAACTGACCCACGGCTGGCAGCCACGCTGGCGCAGCATCGCGGCCATGGCCTCGGCCAGCCCCAGCGACTCGGGCTTGCGCGGGTGATGGAAGATGCCGACGCAGGTGATCTCCTTCACCTTCAATACGCCCTACCTTCCTGCACCAGCCGCTCCAGTTCCGCGGCAAAGTCTTCTTCGATACGACGCACTTCACAGCCACTGGCGCGCAGGCCTTGCTCGTCTTCCAGGCTGATGGCCCTGGAACTGCCGAGGATGGTCACGTGCGCGGCCTGGCGGGCTTCCTCGACGTCGCTGCCCACGACGGGGCCAAAGCGAGCGGCGTAG
Organism: Chloroflexota bacterium; assembly: GCA_014383605.1. The sequence goes on along the minus strand of JACNHM010000289.1, from coordinate 21,573 downwards.
CGCATGGCAGCCAGGAAGCCCTCCCGATCCCCCAGCACCCGTCCGATCAGCAGGTAGTGCTCCAGCGTCTTGGGCGGCGGCACTTCCAGACTCACCTCCACCGTCTCGCCTTCGCCGAGCCGCACGCCTTCGCAGACCACGGATGTGCCCTCGATGCGCAGCGTGTACTCCCCCGGCGGCAAGTCGGCGAAGCGGTAGATGCCGTTGCTCGCCACCGTCGCCTCCTGCCGTCCCTCGGCCCATTCCAGCACCATCTGCCGTCCGGCGCCGTTGCGCACCCGCCCCCAGATGACCCCCCTGCCCACGCCGGGCAGCCACAGCTCCAGAGAGACGCCCTGCAGGCCGTCGGCCTCGAAGGTTTGGGTGACTTTGCTGTCCTTCACCTGCAGTTCGTACGTCCCGGCTCCCAGTTCCTGGAAGCGGAAGGCTTCGTCGTCGCCGACCCGCGCCTCGTTGCGGTAGCCGCCGGGCCAGATAAGGATGACCGTCTGGCCCGCGCCGCCGGGCAGCGTGCCGCTGAGCACGCTTTCGCCGCGGTAGGGGTCATAGCGCCGCACGTCGAAGTCCAAGCTCACCTCGCTCTGGCCATCCAGCTCGATGCCCTCTTGAACCTGACCAGCCACGGCCGCCTTGCTCTCGTACCACTCCCCCGGCCCGATGTCCTGGCGGGTCACCCGCAACAGCCGCAAAGTGTAGGTGCCCGCCGGCAGCCCTTCCAGGCGATAGGCGCCTTCATCGTCCGTGCGCGCCTCTCGGCTGAATCCCTCCGGTCCGCTCAGCTCCAGCGCGTAGCTGGCTGCGCCCTGCACGCTCCCGCTGATGACGCTCGCCCCCGGCGGCGGTGGCGGTGGCGGTGGCGCTTGCTCGCGGAACTCCACCCACACCACGCGGCGGCCGTCAATGTCTATCTCTGCTCGCACCTCCAGCCCTTCCGGCTCAATGGCGTAATGGCCGCCGCCCAAGGGGGCGAACTCGCAGGCGCACGGCCCGTACTCCGCCTTGCTGCCCGTCCGCTGCACCATGCCCGACCAGCCCGCAGTCCACAGCCGCACGGGCAAGTTCAGCAGCCCCTCCACCGAGCAGCGCACCACGCCGAAGCCGGGGCCGGGGCCGCCGTCCCACTCCTCCCACGTCCAGCCGGCGGCCAGCGTCAGGTCCACCGTCCGCTCCTCTTGCCCGTCCAGCGTGATGCCGCTCTCGCTGACCTCGGTGCCTTCCACGGCCAACGTGTACTGGCCGCGGGGCAGCTTCTCGAACCGATAGGTCTCGTCGCCGGTGATGGCGGTCGTGCGCTCCACCGCGCCGCTGAGCCGCAGCGCGTAGCCGGCGCCGTTGCTCACGCGGCCGCGCAGCACGCTGTGCCGCGGCGGCTCCAGGTGCTCCGGCGTCAATTCCATGTCCACGGTGAGCGCTGCCTGTCCCGTCTGCAGCGTCACCTCCTCGCTCAGCTCGGTGCCGCGCACCATCAACCGGTAGCGGCCGGCGGGCAATCGCTCGAAGCGGAACGACTCGTCGGCGACCACGTCGGCCGCGCCGGAGGCGGCGCCATCGAGCAGCAAGCGGCGGCCGGCGCCGTTGCGCACCCAGCCCTGGATCACTCCCTCTTCCCAGACGGGGCCAAAGCTGGGCCGCGGCTGCTTGGGCAAGGACTTGAGCGCATCCACGACGGGCAAGCGGCCGCCAGGGCGGATGGTGCTGTACCAGGCGTGCGATTCCCAGCCACCCGTGCGCAGCACGGCGCTGCCCATGAGCCAGAAGGCGGTGCAGAAGTACTGCGGCGGCACGGGGTCGAAGCGCTCGCTGCTGCCCATCATGATGCGGCACATCTCCAGCACCTTGTCGCGGTGGCGCTCCGGCGTGGTGGAAGGGTAGCGGGGGTCGTCGTCTTCGGTGAGGATGGGGCCGTTCTCGGTGGTGAGGAGGGGCAGCGGACGGCCCAGATGCTGCCGCGCCAGGTCGTCGAAGCAGGTATAGGCCAGCCAGCAGGAGGGGTCATCGTGAATGGTATCGCCGGTGTTGACCCCCAACCGCCGCTGCTCGTTGATCCATTCCCGCGAGCGGTGCCCCCAGTTGCGGCCATCCCAGGCTCCCTGGCGGTTCAGTTCCTCGTACTCCTCCGGCGTGAGCTGTTGCCCCTGTTGGTTGACGGCGTCGTAGGGGTAGTCCAGGGGATGGTTGATGTCGTAGTTGTGTACGGCGACCCAGACCGGTCCGTCGAAGAGATCACGGCGGCCCAGGGCGACGATCTTGCCGACGAGGTCCCACCTGGTGCCGATGGCCGTGGCCGGCACGGCGGGGTAGCCGCCCCGCGCCAGGATCGTCTCCATGTCCACGATGGCGTGGCGGGCGACGATCTCCTCGACGTTGGGCGGCACCTGGTTGCCCTCCCACTCGCTGTGCAGCTCCGGCTCGTTGTTGAACTCGAAGTAGCGCACGCCCACGGCCACGTACCGCTCCAGGTACTCGATCTCCCGCGGGCCGAGGGTGCCCTTGCCCGGCGCGGGGTCGGTGGAGTTGGGCTGGTAGCGGTAGAGCCGCACGATGGGCATGATGTCGTTTTGCAGCAGCAACTCGGCGAACTCCACGCCGCCGTCGTGCAGGATCTTCACCCACTTGACACCCAGGGAAATGAGCTCCGGCACCCAGTAGTCGCGCAGTTCGCCCAGGCCCAAGGCGCCGGCGTTGCCCGGGCTCCAGTGCACGCCGATGCCTGTGTCGTTCGCTGGTCGGGGATAGTCATGCAATTCCATCGTCGTCACTCCTTCTCCGTGACAAAGGGCTGACCTTTCTCCTGGCAGAGATCGTGGATGACTTGGGCCACGCTTTGGAGGTTATCCAAGGACTCACCAATGGTACGACCCTCGGCGTGACAGCCCTGAATAGCGGGGCAACTCGCCAGATACAGCCCCTCTTCCAGGAATTCGATCTCCACAGGCAAGCGATAAGCACTCATGTTCCGCATCCCTTGCTGCACGGCCACAACTACAGCCATTCTATCGCTATCAATGCTGGATGTCAGAAACAACGGCGACCTAAGCCATCACGACCGATCGCTCCCGCTCTGCAGCCTGCGTTTCAGTCCTGCTCCCTTGCGACCCTGCGACTTTGCTCCTTTGCAACCCTGCTCCCCTACGACTGCTAACTGCTCCCGCTACAGGTTCCGTCTCAGCCAATCCTCAATGTCCACTAACGCCACCCGCTGCTGCTCCCCCGCGGCCATGTCCCGCACGGTCACTTCGCCGGCGGCCAGTTCGTCGCCGCCCAGGATGAGCGCGTAGCGCACGTCGGCGCGGTCCGCCTCCCGCATCTGCGACTTCAGGCTGCGCTGGCCGAAGGCCAGCAGCGTGCCGATGCCCGCCGCCCGCAGCTCGCTGACCAGCGTCACCGCCCGCGTCTTGGCTGCCGTGCCGCGGTGAGCCACCAGCACCTGCGGCGCGGGCAGCTCAGGGATGGCAACCCCCTGCGCTTTCATGGTCAAGATGATGCGCTCTAGCCCGGCGGCGAAGCCAATGCCCGGCGTCGGCGGCCCGCCCAGTTCCTCGATCAGGCCGTCGTAGCGACCGCCGCCGCAGACGGCGTTCTGCGAGCCCAGCCCCTCCCCGGCCCAGACCTCGAACACCGTCTTGGTGTAGTAGTCCAGCCCGCGCACCAGCCGGTGGTTGAGCGTGTAGGGCCGTCCCAGCAAGTCCAGGTAACCCAGCAGCGTCGCGAAGTGCTCGGCGCACTCCCCGCAGAGATGCTCGCGCATGTGCGGCGCGCCCTCGATGATCGGCTGGCAGCTCTCGACCTTGCAGTCGAGCACCCGCAGTGGGTTGCGCTGCAGCCGCCGCTGGCAGTCCTCGCAGATCTCATCCAGATGTTGCTTGTAGTAGGCCACCAAATGTTGGATGTAGACGGGCTTGCAGGCCGGGCAGCCGGTGGAGTTGAGCTGAAAGGACAGCCCCCGCGAGCCCAGTGCCTCGTACAGATCCCAGGCCACGGACATGATCTCCAGATCCACGGCCGGGTCCTGCTCGCCGATGGCCTCCACGTTGACCTGGTGGAACTGGCGGTAGCGGCCCGCCTGGGGCGCTTCGTAGCGGAAGGCCGCGCCGATGGAATAGACTTTCACCGGCTGCGGCCAGGTGTGCATGCCATGTTCGACGTAGGCGCGCATGACGCCGGCGGTGAACTCCGGCCGCAGGGTCAGCTCCCGCTCACCGCGGTCGGTGAAGGAGTACATCTCCTTCTCCACGATGTCGGTGGTCTCGCCCACACCGCGCACGAACAGGGACGTTTCCTCGAAAAGGGGCGGCTCGAGGCGGCGGTAGCCGTAGCAACCGCAGAGGTCGTGGATGGTGTTCTCCAGGTGTCGCCAGTAGGGGGCATCCTGGGGCAGAATGTCTTGCGTGCCACGGACAGCTCTGTACATCGGTTCTCTCCTTCAGTAGCTCGTCAGAATTATAGCGCATTTTGTGCTCCTTGTCCATTCAGGGAAACTGGAAGATGGAGACACGAGCGGACTTGTCCAGTTAGAGAATTGGCGATATAATGAGCTCGGATTGCCGAGTTCAAGGCCGGGATGGCCTCACACCGCTAACAAAAAGGATACTTCATGGACATTTCCCCTGAACTGACCAAACTTCGCGACGTCCTGCCTGCGCTCATCGAGGAGATGGAACAGCACGTGCCCTACGCCGCGGCGCTGGTGCAGCAGCAGACCGGGCACACCATCCGTGTGGACAGCCGCGAGCAGCACGTGGAGCCCGCCGACCCCTCGCTGGGCGTGGTGCTCAGCGCCTGGACGGGACGCCGTCTGGCGGAGCTTTCCACCAGCGAACTGGACCCCGGCCGGCTGGCCGACATGGCCCGGGCATTCCTCGCCGGGCTGATCGTCGAGTCCGACGGCCTCGCCGTTGACCCCGGCCAGCCGCTGGAGCAGACGTACGCCACGTTCTGCAAGATTGACCCGGCAACCGTGCCCCTGCAGGAGAAGTTCGCCCACTGCGTGGAGGTGCAGGCCCGCATGGCCGCGCTGGACCCGCGGGTCATCAACGCCCGCGTCCTGTACAAGGGCGAGGCGGAGACCAAGCTCTTCGTCAACCGCAGCCGCCGCTTGCTGCAGCGCATCCAGCGGGTGCGCCTGATGCTGCTGCTGCTCGTCCACGAGAACGGGCGCACCGAGTACGAGTGGCGTATGCAAGACGGCACGAAGGGCTACGAGGTCACCCGCGTGACGGACGAGACGCTGGCCTCGCTGCGCGATGCGGCGCTGGCGCTGTTGAGCGCCGAGCGCATCGAGCCCGGCTTCTACGACTGCATCTCCTGCCCCGGCATCTCCGGCTTCATCGCCCACGAGGCCTTCGGCCACGGCGTGGAGCTGGACATGTTCCTGCGGGGCCGCGCCCGCGCCCGCGACTACATCGGCCAGCCGGTGGCTTCGCCGTTGGTGAGCATGGTGGACAACCCTCTGGCCGAGGGCGGCTACGGCAGCTTCTTCTTCGACGACGAAGGCGAGCCGGCCCGGCCCATCACCATCATCCGCGAAGGCATCCTGGAGCGGGGACTGGGCGATCTCGTGTCCTCGCTGTACCTGGGCGTGGAGCGAACGGCCTCCGGCCGCCGCGAGAGCTTCGCCCGCAAGCCCTATGCCCGCATGTCCAACACCTACGTTCTGCCTGGCGACAGCACGCCGGAGGAGATGATCGCCTCCGTGGAACGGGGCATCTACCTGGAACATGGCTCCAGCGGCATGGAAGACCCCAAGGACTGGGGCATCCAGGTGATCTCCCACTACGGCCGCGAGATCGTGGACGGCCAATTCACCGGCCGGGTCTTCGCCCCCGTGGGCATCACCGGCTACGTGCCCGACCTGCTGCAGAGCGTCAGCATGGTGGGCAAGGATCTGGAGCTCACCGGCGGTTACTGCGGCAAGGGGTACAAAGAAGTCGTGCCCAACGGCTCCGGCGGCCCGCATCTCAAGTTCCGGGCGCGGCTGGGTTAGGGACGAAAGACCAACGACAAAGGATGAAACATGTGGCCTGCGTTCGTCTTTCGTCCTTCGTCTGATCACTCAGAGGGAGTTCTCGAACACCCATGCTAGAGCAAATCATCAAACAACTACGAAGCCACACCGCCGTCCACGACTGGCAGGTGCAGCTCAGCCGTAAGCGCAGCCACCAGCTTTTCCTGGTCGGCGAGCGGGTGGAGAGCGAGCGCAGCGTGGAGACGGTGCGCGCTGAGGTGCGTATCTACAACGACCACCCCGGGCCGGAGGGCGACGTGGCCCGCGGCGAGGCCAGCTTCGTCGTGCTGCCGCAGGATGGCGACACGGCCATCGCCCACAAGCTGGAGGAGGCAGCCTTCACCGCCGGGCTGACCAACAATCCACCCTTCGGCCTGCCCGGCCCGGCGGACTATCCGGCGGTGGAAGTGCTTGACCGCCGGCTGGCGGAGGAGCCGCAGGCGGTGCTCGACGAGCTGCGCGGCCAACTGATCGCCGCCGTCGGCGGCGAGCCGCAGGTGCGCTTGTCCAGCAGCGAGTGTTTCCTGGACGTGGGCAAGAGCGAGCTGCGCAACAGCCGCGGCATCCAGGCCGCCGTGCGTAGCAGCCAGGCGTTGTTCGACTTTGTGCTCATCTCCAGCGACGGCGAGAACGAGTCGGAGATGCACATCGCCCCGCAGCGGCGGCGGGCAGCCGATTTCGACGTCCCTGCGCTGGTGGCGCGCAAGGCGGCCCAGGCGCGAGACGCGCTGCGGGCCACCGTGCCCCCCAGGCACAGCGGTCCCGTGGTCATCAGCCGCGAAGCGCTGCTGGACATGCTGGCCTTCTTCCGCATGCAGACCGCCGCGCAGAGCAAGTTCCAGAAGCTCAGCCAGTTGGAGTTGGGACAGAGCGTGTTCGGCCCGCGGGAGGTGCAAGGCGAGCCGCTCCACCTGCGCAGCGATGCGCTGCTGCCCTTCGGGCTGCACAGCGGGCCTTTCGACGCCGAGGGGCTGCCGGGACAGAACGTCGCCATCGTCGAGGACAACGTGCTGCGACGTTTCTGGGCCGGGCAGCGCTACGCCGAGTACCTGGGCATCGAGCCCACCGGCGCTCTCGGCAACCTGGTCATCCCGCCGGGCAGCACCCCGCTGGCCGAGTTGCTGGCGGGCGGGCCGCTGATCCACATCGTGGCCTTTTCGGACATGACGCCCAACATGGTCACCGGCGACGTGGTAGCCGAGATCCGCTTGGGCTACGTCGTGGAAGGCGACCGGGCGACGCCCATCAAGGGTGGGGCGCTGAGCAGCAACCTCTACGACGGGTTCGCCCAGGCTACCTATGCGCGGGAGATGGTCTTCCTGGGCGAGTACTTCGGGCCGGAGGCCATCCGTTTCGAGAAGATGGTAGTAGCGGGAGAATAGAAGCACCAGGTATCAGGACAGGAGTGCCGGCTTTTGTGTCCAAATCGCCGATTCCGGCGTGTGCTTGCACTCGAAGTCGCGCACCGAATGTGCCAGACGTTTGTTGGGTAGGGAAAAGGCCGAAGGGACGAGAGATGAGCTCAGAGAGGTAGAGACGATGGCCAAAAAGCCAAAACAGAAAGACCGACAGCGGCGGCTGCAAAAGAAGCGAGAGACACAGAGGCGGAAAGCACAACAACGGGCTGCCCGCCCCGCGTCAGCACCAGGGTGGGGTGGCCTGTCAAACCGGCTCCTGGAACAATTCGCTGGAGTCAGAGTCGGGCAACCGATACCTCTCCCACCTGATTTTCCGCAGATTCCTGCCGACATCCTCGCCTACGGAGAGCGCCAGCGGGCCAAACTCCCCCCAAGCAAACGGCAGGAGGCAATGACCCATCACTACGAAGCCGGGCGGCAAGCTTTTGAGCGAGGGCAATACCAACAGGCCATTCCTGAATTTCAACGCAGCATCGTGCTGATGACCGAGGACATGGCCGGGCCGGAGGCGATTTTCAACCTGGCCCAGTGCTACGCCAATCTCGATCAGATCGAGGAATATCGCGCCGCGATGATTTTCTACGTGGAGCTGAGCCCTGACGATCCCGACCCCTACTTCTCGTTGGCTTACGCCGCGCTGATGGAGGAGGACTACGAGGAATGTATCCGGCTGTCGAAACAAGGGCGGGCACGGGTGCGTGGACGCGACCCCGGGGGGCTAATCAACCTGGCGCGCGCTTATCAACATCTGGGGCGCTCCAGGGAGAGCGAAGCTGCGCTGAAAGAAGCCATTGGCATTGATCCTACCTGGTCAGATGCCTACCAAGCCCTGGGAGCCTGCTACGAAGATCAGTTAAAGCTGGAGCAAGCGAAAACGTACTACCGCAAAGCGGTGGAGGTGGATCCCACCAACCATGCCGCGCAGCGCAACCTGGAGCGGCTGGAACAGGGATTTGTGATCATGGGTCCGCCACCACCCTGGCTCTCGGAAGAGACCAGCAGATAGAAACAGTGGGAAAAGGAGTGCCTGATGCACACACAACAACCATCACGGGACGAATGGCGCAAGCTCTACGCAGCGGCGGCAGCTTTCAAGGAAGCCGCTCCCTGGGAATGGCTGAGCGAGGAGGACCTCTTCGGCGTGCGCAATCCGGAAAGCGGCCAGATCGGCTACGGCAGCATCATGGGAGCGCTGGGCGAACACCTGGCCCTGGCCGTCTACCCGGGGTCCGAGGGATTGGAAGGGTTCTGGCGTATGCAGAGGGACACCGAGGCGAACCCCACCATCATCCTGGAGGTGCCCCAGTTGCAGGCCTCATGGGAGGATCGGGGGGAGTTGCACCAGACGGATCGGGAGGTCATCAAGTCGTTGGGGCTGAAGTTCCGCGGGCGGCAGGCCTGGCCGCTGTTCCGCACCTGGGTTCCCGGCTACCTGCCCTGGTTCGTGAGCGACGCGGACGCACGCTTCCTGACCCTGGCCCTGGAGCAGGCCCTGGACGTCGCCCTGCGGATGCAGGAGGCCCCCAACCTGCTCGCCCCCCTGTACGACGGCATTTACCTGGTGCGCACGGCGGAGGAACGAGAGGGCCGCCTGGTCTGGAAGGACGAATGGATAGAGCCGGAGCCTCTCGAGGAGCAGCCTTTGACGACAGCCATCGAGGCCGCGGAACTGGCCGCGCTGCGCCAACTCCCCCTGCTGAAGATGACCCTGGAAGCTGATCTGTTTCCCTTTCCAGGAGGCATCCAGGAGCAAGAAGACCCCCGGCCCTATTTCGCCTACATGCTGATGCTGGTGGAATCTGATTCGGGGTTCATCCTGGGAACGGACCTCATGGCTCCCAAGCCGACTCTGGAGGCGGTGTGGCTGCAAACGCCGCAGACCTTCCTGAAGGCCATGCAGCCCCTGAACGGCCTGCCGGCCCGCGTGCACGTGCGCAGCGAGCGGCTCTGGGACCTGCTGGAGCCACTGACCGCTGAGCTGGGCATCCGCCTGGACATGGCCCTCTCGCTGCCGGCTCTGGACGAGGCCAAGGGGTTTCTGGAGCAGAGGTTTTAGATCAGCCAGACCCGCCGGGCGACATCGGTTGACCTGACCGAGGCTGGCGTGCAGAAAGCCCAGGAGTTGATGGTCAAGTATCTCGGCGAATCGGCCGAGTGACGAAACCACGCAACACGGATCACGCATCACGTTTCACGTTATCCTCGGCCAGATTGTGTCGCCGAGGGAACGGCGCTGTCGAAGGAACAACACGATGACGCCTCACGACTACGACGTCTTCCTGAGCTACAACGGCGACGACGAAGCGGCGGTGGAGGGGCTGGCCCGCCGCCTGCGGGGCGAGGGGCTGCCCGTCTTCTTCGCCCCCTGGCATCTTGTCCCCGGCGTGCCCTGGCTGAAGGGGCTGGAAGAGGCGCTGCAGCGCGCCCAGAGCTGCGCTATCTTCCTCGGCCCGGCCGGCCGCGGCCCCTGGCAGGACGAGGAGATGTTCATGGCCCTGAAACTCGCCGTGCAGGAACGGCGCTGCCGCGTCATCCCCGTGCTGCTGCCCGGCGCCGACACCGCCGACGCCAACACGCTGCCCCATTTCCTGCGCAGCCGCACCTGGGTGGACTTCCGCCCGGGCCTGGAAGACGCCGCCGCCTTCCACCGCCTGTGCTGCGGCGTGCGCGGCATCCCGCCCGGCGACTTCACCGGCGGCGCGGTGGACATTGACCCCGACGCCATCCCGCCCGTGCGCCCGCTGCCGCCGGGTTCGGTCATGTCCTTTCCCTCCAACCCGCACTTCACCGGCCGGGAGGAGGAGCTGCGCAGTCTGGCCCGGCTGCTGGAGCCGGTGGGCACGACGGCGGCCATCGGCCAGGTGGCGGCGGCCACCGGCCTGGGCGGCATCGGCAAGACGCAACTGGCCGCCGAATACGCCCACCGCTACGGGGTCCGCTACCCCGGCGGCGTCTTCTGGCTGAACATGGAAGACCCCGAGGCCATCGCCGCCCAGGTGGCGGCCTGCGGCGGCCCCGGCGGCCTGCACCTGTCGCCCTTCCCGGACAAACTGCCCGACCAGGTGGCCTGCGTGCGGCAGGCCTGGCAGCGGCCACTGCCCCGCTTGCTCATCTTCGACAACGCCGACGACCCGCGAGTGGTGGCCGAGTGGCGCCCCGCCACCGGCGGCTGCCGCCTGCTCATCACCTCCCGCCGCCACGACTGGACGGCACTGCCCGGAGTGCGACGACTGCGGTTGGCCACCCTGCCCCGCCCCGACAGCCGGCGCTTGCTGCTGCGCCGCCGCGCCGACAGGCTGGAGACGACGCCCGACGCGCTGCTCGGTGACCCGTCGGTGGCCGCCGCGGCCGACGCGGTCTGCGACCTGCTGGGCGACCTGCCGCTGGCCCTGCACCTGGCCGGCGCCTACCTGGCCGACCCCCACGCCATCGCTTTGCCGGACTACCTGGAGGAGCTGCGCGCCCGGCCCGTGCTGCGCAACCCAGCGCTGGTGGACTGGGTTAGGGACAGAGGAGACCCCTCGCCCACGCGGCACATCCAGAACGTGGCCGCCACCTTCCAGATGAGCGTGGCCCGTCTGGACCCCGACGACCCCACCGACGCGCTGGCCCGCCGCATTTTCGCCCTGGCCGGCCACTTCGCCCCCGGCGTGTCCATCGCCCGCCAGTTGTTGCAGGAGGCAGGGCGGAAGACTTCCGAAGTCTCGCAGACTTCGGAAGTCTGGGGCGGAAGGATCTTCCACGACGCCGTGGCCCGGTTGGAATCGCTGGGCCTGCTGACGCTGGAAGCCGACGGCGCCGTCCGTCTGCACCGTCTGCTGGCCGAATTCGCCCGCAGCCTCCCCTCTCCCCCTGGGAGAGGGGCCGGGGGTGAGGGCTTCGCCGCCGTGGCCAAGGCCGTATTCGATGCCGCCAACGAGATCAACGAGAGCGGCCTGCCCAACCGCATGACCCCGCCGCTGCTGGAGCACCTGCGCTACCTGGCCGAGCGCGCCGAGGCCGAAGCCCCTGAGCGGGCCGGGCGCTTGTTCAACGAGCTGGGCTACCACCTGTGGCAGGTGGCCGACCTTTCTGAAGCGCAGGCGGCTTTGGAGCGGGCGCTGCGCATGGATGAAGCCGTCTTCGGCCCCGACCATCCCAACGTGGCCAGGGACGTCAACAACCTGGGCCTGGTGCTGCGGGCCCTGGGCGACTTGGCGGGGGCGCGGGTGGCCTACGAGCGGGCGCTGCGCATTGATGAAGCCGCCTTCGGCCCCGACCATCCCAACGTGGCCATCCGCGTCAACAACCTGGGCAACATATTGCAGGACCTGGGCGACCTGGCCGGAGCGCGGGCGGCCTGCGAGCGGGCGCTGCGCATCTGCGAGCAGTCCCTGGGGCCGGAGAATCCCAAGACGCAGATCGTGCGGGGCAATCTGGAATCCGTCAGGCGTGATGCGTGATCCGTGATTCATTTCTAATGCACGCCCTCACGCATCACGGATCACGCATCACCGGAGTGGGGTGATGAATCAACGCGGCAAAACCAGACTTCTTGCCATTGCCATCATCGCCGCCGCGCTGGTCTCGTGTGCGCCGGCGCAGAGCATGCCCGCGCCCACGGTCGCGGCCACCGTTGCCGCCACGCCCACGACCGCCGCGGAGACGGTGCCTCCTGGTGAAGTGCGCCAGGCCGCCTTCGCCGGCAGCTTCTACAGCGACGACCCCCAGACGCTGGCGGCGCAGGTGGACACCCTGCTGGCCGAGGCGGCCGCGCTGCCCGGTCGGCCCCTGCCGGTGGCCCTCATCGTGCCGCACGCTGGCTACGTCTACTCCGGCCACGTGGCCGCCCAGGCCTACAAGCAGATCGAGGGAGTGGACTACGAGGCCATCGTCGTCCTGGGCGTCAACCACCGCGATCCGACCTTCCGGCAGGTGTCCGTCTGGGCGGAGGGGGCTTTCCAGACGCCGCTGGGATTGGCGCAGGTGGACGAGGCGCTGGCCGCCGCGCTCCTGGCCGCCGACGAGCGCATCGTCTTCGCCCGCGACGTGCACCGCCAGGAGCATTCGGTGGAGGTGCAACTGCCCTTCCTGCAGCGCATCACCGGCGACCGGCTGCGCGTCGTGCCCGTGGTCATCGGCGAGCCCTCGCCGCAGAACTGCCGCGCCCTGGCCGACGCCCTGGCGCGGGAACTGGCGGGTAAACGGGCGCTCATCGTGGCCAGCGCCGACCTCTCCCACTACCCGGCCTACGACGACGCCGTGCGCTCGGACACGGCCATCCTGCAGGCCATCGTCAGCCTGGACGCGGCGCGCTTCGCTGCCGCCCGTGACGAGATGCTGGCCCAGCACATCCCCAACCTGGCCACCTGCTCCTGCGGCGAAGGCCCCATCCTCACGGCGATGCTGGCCGCTCAGTCGTTGGGCGCCAACCGCGCCACGCTGCTGCGCTACGCCAACTCCGGCGATACCCCCTTCGCCGAGCGCGATCAGGTGGTGGGCTACGGCGCCGTGATGTTCTGGCAGGGCGACGGGGCCGATGAGACCGATGAGGCCGTGCAGCCATCGGCGTGGGCGGCGCGGCGCGAGCTGCAGCCCATCGCCCCGCTCAGCGCGGCCGAGCGGGAGGCGCTGCTGACGCTGGCCCGCGCCACGCTGCACCGCTTCCTCAGCGTGGGGGATGCGCCCATCGTCCACCCGGCCGAGCCGGGGCTGTGGCAGGCGCGGGGCGCCTTCGTCACCCTGGAGAAAGCGGGCGAGCTGCGCGGCTGCATCGGCGAGTTGGTGGGCCAGCGGCCGCTCTACCTGTCGGTGCAGTGGGCGGCCCTCTCGGCGGCCCTGGCCGACCCGCGCTTCCCGCCACTGACGGCAGAGGAGCTGCCGCAGATCGCCATCGAGATCTCCGCCCTCACACCCATGCAAGAGGTGCAGGACGTGAACGACATCGAGGTGGGCGTGCACGGGCTGCTCATCGCCCAGGGCGGGCAGCAAGGGGTGCTGCTGCCACAGGTCGCCGTGGACGAGGGGTGGGATCGGGAAGCGTTCCTGCGCGCCGTCTGCCGCAAGGCGGGGCTGCCCGAAGAGACCTGGCGGGAAGCGGACGCTCACCTCTACGCCTTCAGCGCCGAGGTCTTCAGCGAGTAGGGGCAACCCTTGCGGTGGCCCGCTACAACAATCCGCCGGGCGCAATCAGGTAGGGGCAACCCTTGCGGTGGCCCCCATTTGCAGCAGACGGCATTGCCGCCTATAATCACGCCTGGGTGGGTTTCATTCCCGGCGAACAGTTGGCTTTCCAGCCCCCCTTTGGGCTTTGGTTTTTGAACTTTGGATTTTCTAGACATGATCCGTCCCTTTGATCTGACAGATCTCTTCCTCGTCCACCGTCTGCAGCGGCGGGGCGTGTGGCTCGATCCGCACCGCGCCCTGGCCGGCTGCGAGCCGCCGGCGTGGACGGCGCTGAGCGCGCCCTTTCGCTGGTGGGGCGGCGATGTGGTGACCTACGTCTCCCGGGAAGCCGCAGGAGGAGCCATCCAGATGCGCCTGCGGCCGGGCCGTCCCGAGGCGGACATCGTCTTCCTGGCCCCGGCGCTGGCCGGTGACGAAGAGAGCGCCGCCCTCTGGCGCCGCCTGCTGGCTCATTGTGCCCAGCAAGCGGGCGAACAGGGGGTACAGCGGCTGTTCGCCAGCATTCCGGAGGAAACCCCGGAAACACTCACGCTGTTTCGGCAGATGGGTTTCAGTCCCTACACGCGGGAGGAGGTGTACGGCGCGGAACACCCTGCCGGGCCGGCGGCGGCGCCGGGATCGCATCAGGTCAGACCCCTGACCTCGGCCGACGGCTGGGCATTGCCGAAGCTCCACGCGGCCATCACGCCCCGCCTGGTGCAACAGGCGGAGGGCCTGGGGGGAAGCCCCGAGGGCGATCCATCGTTGCCCTGGTCGGCTGCGGGCCATTGGGAGCGCTTCGTGCTGGAGAGGGAGGGGGAGATCGCCGGCCTGGTGCTGGTGCACCCGGGACGGTCTGCCCATTGCTTGAGGCTGTGGGGGGATTTTCAGGCGACCGAAGAACCGCTGGCGCTCCTGGAGCGGGGGCTGGCGGTCTTGTCCGCTTACCCGCCGCGGCCGGTCTACTGCCTGGTGCGGGAGTACCAGAGCGGAGTGCGCACGCCGCTGGGCGAGTGTGGCTTTCGGCCAGTGGCCACCTGGTCTCGTTTGGTCAAACACACCGTGGTGCGGGTCAGGGAGCCAGCACGGCGGGCCTTGCCGGCGCTGGAGGCACGGGCAGAGCCCTCCGTTCCCGGAGCGGTGCCCACGAGGCGGTAGTCGGTAAACCGGTACACTGGTAGATTGGGAAACATCCGAGACCACACCAATTTACCAGCTTACCAATCTACCAATCTACCAATCTACCAACCTACCAGTTGAGGAAGAGAATGCAACAACGAATCACTGACGACCTGGACGCCTTGCTGGGCGTCCTGCCGCCGCATCTCGAAGAGGCGGTGCGGCAGGCCAAGCGCAGCGACGAGCTGCTGGAGATGGTCCTCGACCTGGGCCGCTTGCCCGAAGCTCGCTTCATCGCCCACGAAGTGACGCTGAACGACCAGGAGGTCAGCCGCGAGGAACTGGACTACGTCGTCGAGCGCATCGGCGAGTTCACCACCGACAACCGGGCGGGCATCGAGCGCACGCTGCACCGCATCTCCTGCATCCGCAATCGGCAAGGGGCCGTCGTGGGGCTGACCTGCCGCGTGGGCCGGGCGGTGTACGGCGTCATTGACATCGTCCAGGACATCGTGGAATCGGACAAGAACATCCTGCTGCTGGGCCGCCCTGGTGTGGGCAAGACGACCCTGCTGCGAGAGGCGGCGCGCATCCTGTCCGAACAGCGCAAGCGCGTCGTGGTGGTGGACACCTCCAACGAGATCGGCGGCGACGGCGACATCCCCCACCCGGCCATCGGCCGGGCGCGGCGCATGCAGGTGCCCACGCCGGCGCTGCAGCACGAGGTGATGATCGAGGCCGTGGAAAACCACATGCCGGAAGTGATCATCATTGACGAGATCGGGCGGGAACTGGAGGCGGCGGCGGCCCGCACCATCGCCGAGCGGGGCGTGCAACTCATCGGCACGGCCCACGGCAACACGCTGGACAACCTGCTGATGAACCCCACGCTGGCCGACCTGGTGGGCGGCATCGAGAGCGTGACCTTGAGCGACGAGGAGGCGCGGCGGCGGGGCACGCAGAAGACGGTGCTGGAACGGCGCGCGCCGCCCACCTTCGACGTGGTCGTGGAGATCCAGGACCGCCAGCGGCTGGCGGTGCATCACGACGTGTCGGCGGCCGTGGATGCGCTGCTGCGCCGGCGGCCGCTCAGCCCCGAGCTTCGTTACCGGGACGAGGAGGGGCAGGTGCAGGTCGCAGACGCACCGGCGGCACGGCGGCCCCTGCCGGAAGCGGAACGCCGCGCCGCCGTGCCGCAGATGCCGCCGGATCGGGCGCTGCGTATCTACCCCTATGGCATCGGCAAGAACAAACTGCAGCAGGCGGCCCAGAATCTGGACATCCCGCTGCAGTTGGTGGACAAGGTGTCGGCGGCCAACATGGTCGTGACCCTGAAGAACTACTACCGCCGGCGGCCGCGGCCTATCAGCACGGCGGAAGAGCGCGGGATTCCGGTCTACGTGCTGCGTTCCAACACCGTGCGGCAGATGGAAGCCTGCATGGCCGAGATCGTGGGCCTGCCGGTGGAGCCGGTGGACAGCTTCGCCGAGGCCATGCGGGAGACGGATGAGGCCATCCGCCGCGTGCTGGCGGGCACAGAAATCGTTGAACTGCAACCGCAACCCGCCTTCATCCGTCGCCAGCAGCACGAGATGGCGCGGGAGGCGCGTCTGGTCTCGCACAGCCAGGGCCGCGAGCCGCGCCGCCGCGTGCGCATCTACCGGGAAGAACGATGACACCACGTAACGCCCCTGATCGGCGATCCGGTCGGGGGTTTTTCTTTGTCTGAGACGAGGATGTGAGGTATAATGCGCGGGGATGGCCCTGGGAGGTGAGGCAAGATGGTCACGAAATGGCGGAATAGGCGGAACATGAAACGTTGCATAGGGATACGCGTCGGCTTCTACCTGCTGTTGGTGCTGGCAGCGCTGCTGCCCGGCGCCAGCGCGCAAGAGCCCGGCCAGGTGCTGGTGCTCACGTTCAAGGGTGCGGTGACGCCCATCCTCAGCAGCTACGTCGAGCGGGGCATCCTGGCCGCCGAGTCGGGCGGCGCCGAGGCGCTGATCCTGCAACTGGACACGCCGGGCGGATCATCGGACATCACCAAGGAGATCAGCCAGCGCATGATCCAGGCGCGGGTGCCCATCGTCGTCTACGTGGCCCCGGCGCGGGCGCACGCCGGCTCGGCGGGGACGTTCATCACCCTGGCCGCGCACGTGGCGGCCATGGCTCCCGGCAGCAGCATCGGCGCGGCCTCGCCTGTCTCTGGTGAAGGGCAGGAGCTGCCGGAAACGATGCTGAAGAAGGCCACCAACATCCTGGTGGCCGACATCAAGAACCTGGCCCAGCGGCGGGGCGAGAAGGCGGTGGAGTGGGCGGCCAGGGCCGTGGAAGAAGCGGCCGCGGCCACAGCGCAGGAAGCGCTGGAGTTGGGCGTCATTGACGTCATCGCCAACGACGTGGATGACCTGTTGCAGCAGCTTGATGGCTTCGAGGTGGAGGTCGGCGGCGAAAAACACACGCTGCGCACCGCTGGCGCGCCCGTTGCGCATCTGCCCCTGAACTCCTTCGAGCAGTTCATGAACACCGTCCTCAACCCCAACATCGCCTTCATCCTGCTGACGCTGGGGCTCAACGCCCTGCTGTTCGAGCTTTCCAGCCCCGGCGGCTACGCCGCCGGCATCGTGGGCGCCGTCTGCCTGCTGTTGGGACTGTACGCGCTGGGCGTGCTGCCCGTCAACTACAGCGGCCTGTTCTTCATCGGCCTGGCCTTCGTCCTCTTCGTCCTGGACATCAAAGCGCCGACCCACGGGGCGCTGACGCTGGGAGGCATTGCCTCCTTCGTTTTCGGCGCGCTGATGCTGTTCAACAGCCCCTACTTCGGCGTATCCCTGCCGCTGGTGATCGGCGTGGGGCTGGCCACGGGAGGCTTTTTCTTCTTCGCCATGGCCAAGGCGGTGGCCGCGCAGCGCGTGCCGGCGGTCACGGGCGGCGAGGGACTGGTGGGGCAGATCGCCGAAGCGCGCACGGGGCTGGACCCGGAAGGCATCGTCTTCGTGCAGGGAGAGCGATGGAACGCCGTGGCTGAGGACGGGCCGGTGGCCGCAGGCGAGCGGGTGGAGGTGCTGGGCCGCGACGGCTTCCGTCTGCGCGTGAGGAAGCGAAAGCCGGATGGGGGAAAAGGCAAGGGACGGAGAGGCCCAAGCGGAGATAGCCATGCTTGACTACCTCGGATACATCTTCTACAGGCTGGGGGAAGGCCTGGCGGTGCGCGTGCCGATGGGGCGCGCCTACCGCCTGGCGCGGCTCATCGCCTGGCTCTACTGGATCTTTCACCGGCGCTCGCGAGCCACGCTGCTGACTAACCTGCGCCAGGTACTCGGTCCCCAGGCCGACGAAGCGACGGTGCGACGCACGGCGCGGGCGGGCTTCGATCATTTCGCCTATGGCGTCGTGGATTTCTTTCGACAGCCCCGCCTGCTGGACGGCGAGCTGGATCAGCTCATTGTCTCCGTCACCGGCGAGGAGCATCTGCACGAGGCCCAGGCCTCCGGGCGCGGCGGCATCCTGATGATCGCCCACATGGGCCCGTGGGAGGCGAGCGGCGCCTGGATCGCCAGCCAGGACGTCCCCCTGACCGGCGTGGCTCTAACTCATGAAGCGCCGCAGGTGGAGCAGTTTTTCCTCTCGCGGCGGGAGCGAAGCGGTTATCGCACCGTTCCTTTGGGCCAGGCGGCGCGGGAGTTGCTGCGAACCATCAAACGAGGGGAGATGATCGTCGTGGCTGCCGACCGCAATTTCACCGACTCTGGCACTTGGGTGGAGTTCTTCGGCCGCCCGGCGCTGATGCCCGATGGGCACGTGCGCATCGCCCTGCGCACCGGCGCCCCAATCATTCCCGCTTTTCTGGTACGTACTGATGACCTGCGGGTGCGAATCATCCTTGAACCTCCCATCACTTTGCAGAAGGGGCAGGATGATGCTCTCAGCGGCGTGCGCCGCTGCCTGGAGGTGATGGAGCGCTACATCAGCCATTGGCCAGAGCAGTGGATGGCCTTTAGCCGCATCTGGCCGGAGGAGTGAGTGATGGAAGGGCTGGGCTGGCCGCTGGGCGAACGTAGGGTAAGCGTAGGGTAGGCGTCCAGCAGGTTTGGGGGAGATGTGGTAGAATGCGAGGGAGAGTAAATCTCTTCTTCTCCTCCTTTTTTCATAGAGCACTCAGGGCCTGGGCATCCCTGGGTGCTCGCTGATTCCAGAGGGATGGCGGGGGACACCCCCGATCCCCCGGCCTCGCACCGCTCGGCGAGCACTCAGGGCCTGGGCATCCCTGGGTGCTCGCTGATTCCAGAGGGATGGCGGGGGACACCCCCGATCCCCTGGCCTCGCACCGCTCGGCGAGCACTCAGGGCCACGCCCTCCTGTCACAAAGGGGGCGTCCTCGCCCCGGTCCCCAGGGCCGAAACTGTCACCAGACGGAACGATGACTCCCCTGGATAACGGCTCTGGTAGTCTCCCCACCACCGCGTTGATGCGAGTCTCGACCGCTTCTCAACCGCAGAGAGCGCCGAGCACGCTGAGAAGACCAAAGAAACGCTGCGTGCTCTGCGGCGAAGAGATGAGCTTTTCCCCGGCACTCCTTCCGCGCACATCTGTTCTGAATTGACCTGTGCCGATTTTTGGCTTATAATGCGCACACAGGCTCATGCGCGGGCGGTGGGTTCTGCCTGCTATTGGACAGACTCAGGAGATCAAAGAGAATGACACGAGAGCATCGTTGGCCCACGTGGCAGGTGGCCATACTCCTTCTCATAGCCGTGCTCGGACAGCATTGATTTCGACGAGACACACATCGTGCACTACGAGAAGTCGCTGCTGGTGACCCATGATCCCACCCTGGAAGGCGAGGCGCTGCAGGCGGCCCAGGATGCCCTGCAGCAGACGGCCGTCGAGGCCGGGATTCTGGACATGGCCTCCCAGTACGGCCAACTGTTCTTCGAGAATCACCTGCGCTCGCTGGGCTTCACGGAGATACGCATCGCCGTGAATTGACGCCCTTCCGATAGAGAGAATCACCTGACCATGATCAGAACCGTCACCGCCACCCAATACATCACTCCGCTGCGGGAAGGAAGCTCACTGCCAGCCATCGTCGAAGGGGACGACGGGCAGCTCTACGTCATGAAATTCGTCGGCGGCGGGCACGGAGCCAAGGCCCTGATCGCCGAGTTGCTGGCCGGAGAGATCGGCCGGGCGCTGGGGCTGCGGGTGCCGGAGATCGTCTTCGTCGAGCTCGACCCTGCCCTGGGCCCCTCAGAGCCCGACGCGGAGATCCATGACCTCCTCGCCGCCAGCGTCGGTCTCAACCTGGGACTGCGCTACCTGCCCCAGGCTTTCGCCTTCAACCTGCTGTTGCAACCACCGCCCGACCCAGACCTGGCCTCGGCCATCGTCTGGTTCGATGCCTACGTGACCAACATTGACCGCACACCGCGCAATGTGAACATCCTCATCTGGCAGGGCGAACTGTGGCTGATTGACCACGGCTCGTGCCTCTACTTCCACTACGATTGGAACGGCTATCTGGAGCGCAGCCGCACGCCCTTCTCTTTCATCAAGGATCACACCCTGCTACGCTTCGCCAGCCGCCTGCCCGAGGCTGACGCCACCTTGCGCAGCCGCCTGACGCCGGAGGCCATTGAGCGTATCGTCCAGATCATCCCCGATGGTTGGCTCGGCGACGAGCGGCACTTCGCCAGCCCTGCCGCACACCGCCAGGCGTACGTTGCCTACCTGTTCAGCCGGCTGGAAGCATCGCCCATCTTCGTTGAAGAGGCCAGACATGCCCGCGCCCAGCTCGTTTGATTACGCCATCGTGCGCGTGGTGCCACAGGTCGAGCGGGAGGAGTTCATCAACGCGGGGGGGATCCTCTTCTGCCGCGCGCGGCGCTTTCTGGCGGCGCGGATCGAACTGGACACCGAACGGCTGGCAGCCCTGGCCCCCCAGGTGGACGTGGCGATGGTGCAGGCGCAACTTGATCTCATTCCCCTCATCTGCGCCGGGGGCAGCGATGCCGGCCCCATCGGCCAGTTGAGCCAGGCCGAACGGTTCCACTGGCTCGTCTCGCCGCGCAGCACCACCGTTCAGGTCTCGCCGGTGCACTGCGGCTTATGCGTTGACCCGCAAGCTGCCCTCGACGGCCTGTTGGAAAAGCTGGTCCGCAAGCGCCCATCATGAGTGGGCCCGTCGCTGGCTTGAACAGAGGTGCCAGGCAACCATGCCCCTGAACCTCCCTCCAGAAGCCCTGAAAGCGGAAAAGCGATACCGTGCTGCCAGGCCGGGTACGGAGAAAACCGCCGCCCTGGAAGAGTTCCTCAGCGCCATCCCCAAACACAAGGGCACGGACAGACTCAGGGCGGATCTGCGCCGGAAACTCTCCCAACTGAAATCCGAGGCCCAGACCCGCAAAAAGACTGGCCGGCAGGATTCGGCCTTCCGCATTGATAAAGAAGGCGCGGGGCAGGTGGTCGTTGTCGGCGCGGCCAATGTGGGCAAATCGGCCCTGGTCGCCACCCTGACCAACGCCACCCCCGAAGTGGCGGACTACCCCTACACCACCTGGACACCCACCCCCGGCATGATGCCCGTGGAAAATATCCAGATCCAGTTGATAGATACGCCGCCATTGGATAGGGACTACATTGAGCCCGAATTGCTGGATCTGATTCGCCGATCAGACCTCATCCTGCTCGTGGTGGACCTGCAGACCTATCCGATCCAGCAGCTTGAGGACACGACCGCTATCTTGCAGGAGCATCGCATCGCGCCCCTGCATCGGAAAGATCGTTACCCCGAACAGCCACGCATGACCTTCAAACCGCTCTTGGCGCTGGCTAACAAGAACGATGACGAGAATACAGACGAGGATTTCGAGGTTCTGCAGGAACTGC
>JACNHM010000635.1 GCA_014383605.1 Chloroflexota bacterium | reverse complement strand
CCTTCGGGCTGCGGCAAGAGCACGCTGCTGCGCATCCTGGGCGGGCTGTTGCGACCCACACAAGGCCGGGTACGCTTCCACGGCCAGCCGCTGGGCGGCCCCAGCCGCGAGATCGGCTTCGTCTTCCAAAAGGTTAACCTGATGCCCTGGCGCACGGTGCTGCGCAACATCACCCTGCCGCTGGAGGTGCAAGGTGTGGATCGCCGGAAGGCCACGGCGCGGGCGCGACATCTCGTCGAATTGGTGGGGCTGCACGATTTCGACCGCCACTACCCCCGTCAACTGTCGGGCGGCATGCAACAGCGGGTGGTGCTGGCGCGGGCGCTGATCCACGAGCCGACGCTGCTGCTCCTTGACGAGCCTTTCGGCGCGCTGGATGCCATGACCCGCGAGCGTATGAACCTGGAGTTGCTGCGCATCTGGAGCCTGCGCCGCCAGACGGCGGTGCTGGTCACGCACTCCATCGCCGAGGCCGTCTTCCTGGCCGATCGCGTCCTGGTGATGACGCCGCGGCCCGGCCGGATCGCCGCCACGGTCGCTGTGCCGCTGCCCCGTCCCCGCAGCCTGGAGATGATGGGCGAAGAAGAATTCGGCCTGCTGACGCAGCAGGTGCGCCGGGCCATCGAAGGGGACTGGCTGCCCGGCCCGCCGCACGTGCGGTGAGGCCAAAGTGGCACGGCGCATGAGAGCAGGGAGCAAGGAGCAGAGGGGCAGAGGGGCAAGCTGTGAGATGTAAGAGATGTGATTTGTCCTTTCGCGGCAAGTGTGTTAGGATTGCGGTCGCACTTCGGTAGGGCAGTGAGCGGTATCCAGTGTGTCACGCTGCCAGTCTCCCAATCTCCCAATCTACCGATGTACCAATGTACCAACCTACCAACCCACCAGATAGCCAAGGAGAGACCCGCTGACCATGGACGCGCAGAAACCTCTAAACATCCTGCAATTCTCGGCCGAGGTGGTGCCCTTCGCCAAGACCGGCGGCCTCGCCGACGTCGTCGGCTCGCTGCCCAAGGCACTTAAACAACTGGGCCACGACGTGCGGGTGGTGATGCCCCGCTACGGTCGCGTCGGCATTGAGAAGTTCGGGCTGAAGCAGAAGCTGGCCCCCTTCCCTGTGCCTTTGGGCGAGGGCAATGAACCCACAGCCGTCTTCGAAGGCACCATCGGCGACGGTGTGCCGGTGTACTTCGTGGAGAACCCGCGCCTCTACGACCGCGATGGCATCTACATGTATCCCGACGATGCAGAGCGGTTCATCTTCTTTTGCCGCGCCGGCCTGGAGTTGTGCAAGCAGATCGGCTGGCAACCTGACATCCTGCACTGCCACGACTGGCACACAGCCATGGTGCCCAATTGGATAAAGACCATCTACAAGGACGACCCCTTCTTCGCCCACGCGGCCACAGTCTACACTATCCACAACCTGGCCTATCAGGGCATTTTCGGCCTCCGCGTGCTGGAGATCGCTGGCGTCGCCGAGCATGGCTTCATCGTCCATCCCGACACGGCCGACTTAAACCAGGTAGTGGATTTCATGGCCCGCGGCATCCTCTTCGCCGATATGATCAACACTGTCAGCGAGAAGTATGCGCAGGAGATTCTGACCCCCGAATACGGCGAGCGGCTGGACCCGCTGCTGCGGGATCGCCGCGACAGCCTGTTCGGCATCCTCAACGGCATTGACACCGAAGTGCTGAACCCGGCCAGCGACCCTCACATCGCCATGAACTTCGACGTCAGCACGCTGGGGCGGCGGGGGGTCAACAAGGCGGCCCTGCAAGCCGAAGCCGGACTGCCGGAGCGTCCCCACGTGCCGCTCATCGGCATCATCTCCCGCCTGGCCGATCAGAAGGGTTTCGACCTCATCAGCGCCATCATGAACCCGCTGATGCGGCACGTGGACTGCCAGTTCGTGCTGCTGGGCACGGGCGACCAGAAATACCACGACATGTTCGACAAGCTGGCAAAACGCTACCCCGACAAGTTGAAGGTCTTCTTGACCTTCAACACGCCACTGGCGCAGCGCATCTACGCCGGTTCCGACATGTTCTTGATGCCTTCCCGCTTCGAGCCCTGCGGGCTGGGCCAGTTCATCGCCATGCGCTACGGCAGCGTGCCCGTGGTGCGGGCCACCGGTGGCCTGGCCGATACGGTGCAGGACTACGACCCCCGCACGGGTGCAGGCAACGGCTTCAGCTTCCAAGCCTACGACGCTATGGCCCTGTACACCGCCCTGGTGCGGGCTGCCGAGACCTACAAGCACGGCGACGTGTGGCGGCAACTGATGTTGCGGGGCATGAAGGCCGATTACTCCTGGACGGCCTCGGCGCGCAAGTACGCCGATCTCTACTACCGCGCCCTGGCCGCCAGCGCTGGGGAGCACGCTCCCGGTGAATACGACCTCTTTAACTCCAAAGGGGCCAGCGCATGAGCACAGAAGATCACGACATCGCCGCGGCGGACGCAGCGCCATCGGAGGGCCAGGAGCGCCCACTCCGGCACGTCGAGAAGCGACGCCAGCCGCTGCGTGTGCCGCTGCCCCTGATCACCCCGGACATCGTCCATCTGGCGGAGCTGGTGGCGGCGCTGCCCGCGCCCGCGCGAGAGCGCTTCCAGTACATCTTCCACGTCAGCACCTGTGTGGGTCAGCTCAACCCGCCGGAGGCGATGCATCAGTGGATCGAGGGCTACTTCGGCTCCGTGGACGCAGTGCGGGAGCAGCGCATTGTCAAGGTGACCAACGTGGTAACCATGGAAGGCGCTCTGTTCAACGAGCTGCGGGCACGCCGGCCTATGGAAGCGAGGGCCGTCAGCGACGCGGTGAAGGAGGCTCGCACCCGGATTGGCGACCCCTTCTGCTTGCCGGAAAAGGCCACGCCGGAGGATGTCTTCGGGCGCGTGCGGGGCAAGCACAGCATCACCGCCTCCAACATCGCCAAATACGATGGCTTCCATGGCCTGGTCGTCTTCAATGAGCACGATCCGCTGGCCTTCGATGCCGAGGAGGTGGCCGATTACGTGGACACCGCCTATCGCTGGGCGCTGGCGGCGCACGAGGTTGACCCGGAGGCCAAGTACTTCTTCTTCATGTGGAACTGCCTCTGGAAGGCCGCGGCCAGCATCCTGCACGGTCACACGCAGATGACTGTGACCAGGGGGATGCACTACGCCAAGGTGGAGGCGCTGCGGCGGGCCGCGCTGGCTTACAGGCGGGAACGCGGTTCCAACTACTTCGACGATCTCTACACCGCCCATGCTGACCTGGGCCTGGGCTTCGAGCGGGACGGCGTGCGGGTGATCGCCTACCTGGCCCCGGTCAAGGAGCGGGAGACGCTGCTGCTGGCCGACGGCCTCAGCCCGGCGCTCAAGCGGGCGCTGTACGACACACTGGCCTGCTTCCGGGATCAGATGGGGGTGCAGAGCTTCAACGTGGCCATGGTCATGCCGCCATTGGCCGAGGCAGACGAGGATTGGAGTGGTTTCCCGGTGGTGGTGCGGGTGGTGGACCGCGGCGACCCCGTCAACCGCACCGGCGACATCGGCGGCATGGAGCTGTACGCGGCCAACGTCATCGGCACCGACCCCTTCTTCGTGGTTGGTCAGTTGAAAGAGGCTTTCTCTGCGTAAAACGCGACTCAGTGTAAACGTTTCACGTTTCACGTTTCACGTTTCACGTTTCACGTTTCACGTTTCACGACTTTCTAGAGCGAGTGATCATGATCACTGACCGCAAAGAGACATTTTTCCATGCGCTGGCCTTCGTGCTCGGCTTCTCCATTGTGTTTGTGAGCCTGGGCGCGTCGGTGGCCCTCATCGGCTACGCGCTGCACCGCTACATCGTCTGGGTGCAGCGGGTCGGCGGCGCGCTGATCATCCTCTTCGGCCTCGCCACCATGGGGCTGATCAAACTGCCCTTCCTATACGTGGACAGGCGGGTACAGATGCAGGCCAAGCCCGGCCTGGGCACCCTCTCCTCGCTGCTGATGGGCGTCGTTTTCTCCGCCGGCTGGATCCCTTGCGTGGGCCCGGTGCTGGCGGCCATCTACCTGCTGGCCAGCAACACCCAGACCGTTGGCCAGGGGGCGTTGCTGCTGGCCGTCTACTCGCTGGGCCTGGGCCTTCCCTTCCTCCTCACCGGCGCGGCGCTGAGCACCATGACCGGCTGGTTGCGCCGCCTGAACCGTTATCTGAACGTCGTGTCCACCATCACCGGCATTTTCCTGGTGATCATCGGCATTCTGCTGCTACTGGACCAGTTCCAATGGCTCGCAGGGTGGTTGACCGAACGACTCGGCGCCGGCCTGGCGACGGCGGAGCTGTCCACCGGCGACACAGGCACGGTCACCTTGCCGCTGGCCTTCCTGGCGGGGCTGCTTTCCTCCTTGTCTCCGTGCGTCTTGCCACTGATTCCCGGCTACCTGGGCTACCTGAGCGGCGCGGTGGTCATAGGCGGCGGCGATTCGGGTGCGCGAGGCTAGCCGCCGGTGTCCGGAACGACGTCCACGCTGTCGCCACGGGCCGCAGCGCTGGCGGCCCGGATTGATCGGGTGGTGCACAGCTTCGCCCGCCGCTGGCTGCCCATCTTCAACCTGCTCGTGGCCCTGTATCTGGCCGTGCCGCTGGCCGCGCCACTGCTGATGCAAAGCGGGAACGAGCGCGCCGGACAGATCATCTACTGGATCTTCCGGTCCCAGTGCCACCAACTGCCGGAGCGCTCTTTTTTCCTCTTCGGTGAGGAGTTCGTCTATTCGCTAGAGGAACTGGGCGCCGCTGGCGCCTTGACTGGGTTGGCGCCAAGCGAGCGCGCCGCCTTCGTGGGCGATGAGCAGCTGGGGTACAAGATCGCCTTCTGCGAGCGGGACGTGGCCACCTGGGGAGCGATCCTGCTGGCGGGCTTGCTTTTCGGGTTGACGGGACGGCGCTGGCGGCCACTGCCGCTGTGGGGATATGCCCTTTTCCTGATCCCCCTGGCGGTGGATGGTGGCACGCAGCTCTTCGGTCTGAGGGAGAGCAACTGGCTGCTGCGCACCTTCAGCGGTGCGCTGTTCGGGCTGGCCACGGTGTGGCTGGCGTATCCCTACGTCGAGCGGGCCATGGCCGATGTGCTGCATGGCGTCGAGGAACGGCGGCAATAGAGCGACGGCCCGAATTTGGATAAATCGGCGGAGGTAGTGTATACTCTTCGTCCGGAAATATTCACCAGGGACGACATAGCGTAGCGCATGCCGTTACGCATCACGTTTCACGCTTGAGGCAAGTTGGAGGGTTCTGTGGCACATACGAAGTCAGCAATCAAACGCATTCGCAGTTCCGAACGCAAGCGTCAGCGCAACCGCACGGTACGCTCGGCGACTCGCACCCAGATCAAAAGGGCACGCCAGTTCATAGAGTCCGGCGAGGTCGAGTCTGCCACTGAAGCCACGCTCCAGGCGGTCAGGCTGCTGGACAAGGCTGCCGAGAAGGGCGTCATCCATCGGGGCAACGCGGCGCGGCGCAAATCTCGCCTGATGCGCGCCCTGCAGCAGGCGCAGACCCAGGCGGAGCAGCCAGCAAAGGTCTAACGCTCATCCTGGTTTCCTAAATGGCTTGCGCTCGGCACTTGCGCAAGCTCCATATCCGAATTTGACAATAGAACGTTTGTTCTGTATAATGCAACAGAACAGACGTTCTATTCTTTTTGCAGCCCGAGAATTGGCGTGCAGGACCAGGAGACCACGGGACCAACAAGACCAACCGACCACGCGGCAGGAGGTGCACCATGCGCAAGCTGTTGGAGTTGCAGGCCAATCAGATCGAGGCGGTGCTGGCCGGC
>JACNHM010000434.1:4451-5863 GCA_014383605.1 Chloroflexota bacterium | reverse complement strand
CGTCCGCACGGCGAAGCGCAGCACGGCGATGCTCTGCGGCGCCACCTCTCCCTGCCAGTGCAACGTGCGGCTGGCCTCGTCGTAGCTCAGCGCGCTGCCGCTGCCCGCCCAGGCCGAGCCTGCCACGTACGCCGTGCCCTCCGGCAAAGGATCGCTGAAGATCACCGGCGCGGCGGCCGAGCCGTCGTTGCGCACTTCCACCGTGTAGGTGAGCACGTCGCCCATCGTCACCCAGGGCGCGTGGGCCTGCTTGCTGGAGCCGCTCAGGTCGGGCGCAGTGACCGTGGCCGTGGCCTGCCGTGCTAACGGCGGGTGGACGGTGTCATCCACCACCGCCGCGGCGGTGATGAGAGTGCCGTCGGCCAGCGGGCGGTCTACCACGACGACAAAGCTGAAGGAGACCTCGCCGCCCGTAGACACCTCCCCTTGCCAGCGCACCTCGTTCAGCCCTTCCTCGAAGACGGCGCCGCCGCTGACGCTGCCGGGCAGATAGACCGTCTGCGGTGGCACGGGCACGGCAGCGGCCACCGTGCCGGTGACGTTGCCGCCGTTGCGCAGCGTCACCGTGCCGGTCAGCGCCTCGCCGGGCCGCACGACGGCCGGGGCCAGCGTCACCGCCGAGCCACTGAAGTCCACCTGGTTGACCCGCACCGTGGCCGACAGAACCAACGTCTGGCCCAGGGCGTCGGTGAGGAAGGCGCGGTTGACGACCGTCGAATCGGGCGCCAGGTCCGGCGCCAACCGGGCCTGGAAACCGATCTCGTGCGGCGCGGCCGGCGGCGCCAAGCGCACGGCCAGCCCGTCATGCACGTAGTCCTCGTTGTGCGCCACCGTCACCCCCTGGCGGCCATCGCCGTTCTGGATGCCCACCGTGGCCTCGTTCAACCGCGTGCCCAGCATGGTCAGGTATTGCAGCGTGATCACCCCGTCCGGCGTGAGGATGGCCTGGAAAGTGTACGGCCCGCCGGAGGAGTAGCGCGGCACCTCCAGGAAGCTGACCACCAGGCGCTGGCTTTCGGCCAGATAGCGCACCTGGCCGCCGCTGCCGGGGTTGAGATCGTCCCAGAACATGGCGACGAGGTTTCTCGGCTCGCTGGGATGGGGCAGCCAGGCGTTGCTCGTATCAGAGCTGGCGGGTGGGCTGAAGCTCAGCCAGCCGTTGCTGCTGACGTAGAACTCCGTGAAGGTCTCCTCGAAGAAGGGGAAGGCGAAGCCCACGGGGAAGGGGCCGCTCCACTGGTCATCGCCCAGGGGCACCGTCGTGCCGCGGCCGCTGATGTCGGCCCAATCGAAAGCCGGGCCACCAGTGAGGTCGCTGTCCCGCCAGGTGTAACCCTCGGCGCTGGCCGGCAGATCGCCCCACCAGCGCACCTGGCGGCTGTCGGCATCGTAGGTTGCGCTGCCGCTGAGTG
>JACNHM010000434.1:0-4342 GCA_014383605.1 Chloroflexota bacterium | reverse complement strand
TGGCCGTCAGCAGGCCGCGGTTGACCAGCGTCAGGGTGTAGGTGAGCACGTCGCCAGCCACGGCCCACTCCCGGTCGGCCGCCTTGTCGCTGCGAGAGAGGTCGGTGCGCTCCACGCCGGTGAACGCCGTGCGGGTCAACGGCGGCTGCACGCCATCGGCGATGATGGCCGTGTTGGTGACCACGCTGCCAGCGGGCAACTCCGGATGCAGACGCACACTGAAGCCCAGCGGCCAAACCGCGCCGGCGCCAACCGTCCCCTGCCAGAAGATCTCGTGGCGTACTCCGTCGTAGACCGCGCCGCCGGTGGCGCTGCCCTCGACGAAGCTCACCTCGGCCGGCAGCGGGTCGCTCACCGTGACCTGGGCCGCGCCGGCGCCGCTGTTGCTGAGCACGAGGGTGTAGGTCAACACGCTGCCCGGCGGGGCGATGGCCGCGCTCACCTGCTTCTGCGATGAGCTGAGGTCGGCGGCCCGCACCAGGGCCGTGGCCGCCGGGCTGACCGCCAGCCCGCCGGCGGTGATGAAGGCCTCGTTGCGGATGGGCGTGTTGTCGGGCACGTCGCCGGCCACCTGGGCCTGGAAAGTGATCAGGTGCTCGCCCAGGTGCGCTTCCTGCGGCGGCGTGATGCGCACCGCCAGCCCGTCGTGGATGTAGCTCTGGTTGTAGGCGATCTGCACGCCCTGGCTGGCGTCACCGTTCTGGATGCCCACCGTGGCTTCGTTCAGGCGGCTGCCCAGCATGGTCAGGTAGTGCAGGGCGATCGCTCCCTCCGGCGTGAGGATGGCCTGGAAGGTGTAGGGGCCTCCGGAGGAGTAGCGCGGCACGCCCAGGAAGCTGACCACCAGGCGATCACTTTCCGCCCGATAGCGTACCTGGCCGCCGCCGCTGGGATTGAGGTCGTCCCAGAACATGGCCACCAGGTTGCGGGGCGCACCGCTGCTGGGCAGCGGGTCGTTGCTGCTCTCGGAACTGCTGGGCTGACTGAAGCTCAGCCAGCCGTTGCTGCTGACGTAGAACTGGCCGAAGGTCTGGCCGTAGAAGGGGAAGGAGAAGCCGATGGGCAAGGGGCCAGACCACTGGTCATCGCTCAGGGGCACCGCCGTGCCGCTGCCGCTGATGTCCGCCCAGTCAAAGGTTGGGCCGCCGGGAGCGTCGCTATCGCTCCAGGCATAGCCGGGTTGGCCCGGCTGCGCCGCGGGCAGCGAGCCGCTCCACTCGATGCGCCGCTCCGCCGCGTTGTACGACGCTCCACCGGTGATGCTGCCCTCCACAAAATCCACCTGCGGCGGCAGCGGGTCGAGCAGCGTGACGGCGGGCGCCGCCGCCGTGCTGCTGTTGCGCAGCGACACGCCGTAGGTCAGCAGCCCGCCGGGAGCGACGTTGACCGGCTCCACCGTCTTCTCGCTGAGCTCCAGGTTCGGCGCGTTCACCTCGGCGATAGCGGCAGCCTCGACGGCCAGCCCGTCGGGCAACTCCAGCCGGGCGCGGTTCTCGATGACTGTCCCGCCCGGCAGCCCCTGGCCAACGGTGGCGGCGAAGGTGAGGGTGACCACGCCGCTGGGCGGCAGCGCACCTTGCCAGGTGATGGCCTGGGCCGCCGGATCATACGTCGCGCCGCCGCTGGCGCTGCCTTCGACGTAGGCCATGGGCGCGGGCAGCGGGTCCACCAGCGTCGCCTGGCGGGCGACGCGCAAGGGGTTGCGCAGCGTCAGCGTGACGCTCAGCGCGCCGCCCGGCGCGACGGTTGCCGGTGCCATCTGCTTCTCCAGCGTCGCCGCGCCCAGCCAGGCCAGCGCCTGCGCCAGCGTCCGCGCCCGCGCCTCTCCCGGCCCGCTCCCCTCCAGTCCAAAGGCCAGGTAGACCAGCCGATAGCCGCGGTCTTCAACCCGCAGCGCCGCCACCCGGCTGGCCAGATCGTACACGGCGACGGGCACGGCGCGGGCGTCGGCGGCTCGCACGAGATCGGGGGCATCCAGGAGCTTGTAGGCGTTGGCGGCGGTGAAGTCCAGCTCCACCCCCTCCAGGATGCCTCCGGCCAGGCCGTGCACGCCAGCGCTGAAAGCATCGTCCTGCACGTAGCTGGCGTGCAGCAGGTCGCCGTAGTAGCCCGCGCTGCTGTCCCAATAGCCGATGTCCTGCCCCACCAGCAGCAGCCGACCGCCGCCCAGCAGGAAGCCACGCAGCGCATCCACCACCGCCGTGTCGCCCCGCTCTCCGTCAATGTAGCCCGGCGAGCTCCAGGGGTTGACCCAGATGACCACGTCGTAGGCGGCCAGTTCCGCGCCCGTGGGTACCGTGGCCAGGTCGGTGATGCGCCGCACGTCGTAGAAATAACCCGCCGCATCGAGGGCGTCCCGGTAGTACAGCGTGACGTCATCCTCCAGCCAGGCATCGGCATCGAGCAGCAGCAGGCGGGGAGCCGTCGCCAGCCAGAAGTCCTGCGCGGTCACCTCGCCGGCGACGACGCTCACCGTGGCCCGCGCCAGGCGGTGACCCGCGCTGCTGGCCGCCAGCGTGTAGCTTCCCGGCGGCAGAGCCAGGCTGTAAAACCCGCTGTCGTCCGCGATCGTCTCGGCCGGCGTGCCCTCGGCCCGTATCGTCACCGAGCCCAGCAACCCACCGCCCACCTGCAAGGCACGGCCACTGACGGTGCCGGTGGGCAGCGGCTGCAGCCGGAAGTCGCGCAGCGCGCCGTAGCCCTCCACCACCTGTACCTCCTCGTGCGTCTGCGGCGCGTAGCCGAAAGCGACCGCCGTCACCCGGTAGCGGCCGGCGGGCACGGCCACAGCGTAGGCACCGTGCGCGTCGCTGGCCGTGCGGAACGTATGGCCGGGGTTCTGGCTGACGCCTTCCACCGGCGCGCCGGCCAGCGACAGCCCCGTGTCGGCGGCGATCACCTGCCCGGCCAGCCTGCCCGCGCCCAAAGCCCAGGAAACGGCAGCGTAGGCGTCGAGCCGGCCCGCGCCGTAGCCGTTGTCCGGCCCCGGCTCGCCCAGGTCGTAGGCCGTGCTGGCCATGAAGGTTTCCAGATCGTCCACGGTCAGTGCGGGGTTTGCTGCCAGGAGCAACGCCGCCGTGCCCGCGGCGTGCGGCGCGGCCATGGAGGTGCCGTCCGAGGCCTCGTACCCGCCATCGGGGATGCTGGAGAGCACCGCCACGCCCGGCGCGGCGACGTCCGGCTTGATCTCGTCCCAGTAGGAGGGGCCGCGGCTGGAGAAGTAGCCCAGCATCTCGTTGGCGTCTACCGCCGCCACGCTGAAGCTGTGGGGGTAGCCGCCGGGCGTGCCCACCGAGCCGGCGCCCAGGGTTCCCTTGTTGCCGCCGGAGAACACGGGCAGGATGGACGCCGCCCGCAGCGCGGCCACGTCGTCCCAGAAGGTGGCGTCGGCGATGTTGCTGGCGCCCCAGGAGCTATTGAGGACGTCGGGGGCCTTCGCAGGGTCAGGGTTTTCGCCGTGGAGATCGGTGGGGGCCAGAATCCACTGAAAACCCTGGTGCAGCGTGGCGTCGGTGGTGCGGCCGCTGTCATCGAAGACCTTGACCGCCATCCAGAGCGCCCCCGGTGCGACGCCGACGTGCTGCACGGCGGCCTGAGGATCGTAGCCGACCAGGGTGCCCATGGTGTGGGTACCGTGACCCAGGCCATCATCGGGGGCAGCAGGATACGTGCCGGTGAAGTCGTGCCAGTTGTAGGCGTGTGACCCTTGGGGGCCGCCGCGGTAGGCCTGGCGCAAGGCGGGGTGCTCCCAGTCCACCCCCGAATCCATGTTGGCGACCACCACACCCTGGCCGGTGATGCCCAGCTCGCCCCAGACGCGGTCGGCGCCGATGAGGCGGAGGTTCCAGGCCACGGTGGTGGAAGGCACCGCCGCTGAGGCGGGGAGCGGTTCGGGCAGGCGACGCTCGTGGTCGGCGCGGATGTGCGCCACTTCGGGCCGCGCTGCCAGGGTCTTCAGGGCCTCGGCGTCGCCGGTGACGACGATGGCGTTGGTGATCCACAGGGGCTGCGTGGCCTGCACGTGGCCGGCGGCCTGCAATTCGTTCAGCAGGACGCGCAGCTCCCGCTGGCTGCGCTCGGCGGTGGCCTGCAACGCGTCCACCACCGCCTGGCGGCGGGCCAGCTTCTCCTGCATCTGACCGGCGGCGCTCAGATCGGCCTTCTCCCGCAGGTAGATGATGAAGGTGGCCTCGCCCTTGGCCGCCAGTTCCTTGAGCAGTTGCGGTTCGACGACGGCCTGCGGGCTTGACGGCGCAGCCGAGGCGAGGCCGGGCAGAGCGGTAGCAATGGCGAGGGCCAGCAGGAGCAAGGCAACAAACGAGAGCCAGAGGGGTAAACGGTT
>JACNHM010000540.1:1342-5866 GCA_014383605.1 Chloroflexota bacterium | reverse complement strand
GCCAGCGCGCACACACCCCCGATCGCCAACCCCACCACCACGTCCAGCAGGTAGTGCACACCCTGCGCCACCCGCGCCCAGGCCACCAGCAGCGCGCCCAGAGGGAAAAACCAACCCCAACCGGGCCACAGCAGCGGCCCGAACATCGCCGCCACGCCCAGGCGGGCGGCGTGCCCCGAAGGAAAAGAATGCTCGTCGTAGCGCAACGTGTAGAAGCCCCGCGCCGCCGTGGGGCGTTCCCGCCGCAGGCCCAGTTTGATCGCCGTCACGATCCCCCCGGCCAGCAGCGACGCGCCGGCCCAGCGCAGGACGCCACCTCGCAAGTACGCATCCCCCAAGGCGTAGGCCAGCCCCCAGCCCAGCAGCCACAGCCAGCCATCCCCCAGGTGCGCCAGCACGGTTGCCAGCATCTGCCAGCGCCGCGCCGACTCCGGCAGCATCACCCGCGCCGTGAGCCTCTCGTCCCCGGCCACAAGCCACCGCCCCAACCCGCGATCGCTCACGCCGCCTCCGCCAGCCGCGCGGCCATCGTTTGCCGCGCGATGGCCAGGTGATGCGGCTTGTCCACGTCCATGGCCAGCTCGGCGTAGGACGAGATGATGGCCTTGCCGCGCACGCCCAGGGCACGGCCGCCGATCCTCTCCGCCTCGGCGATGGACAGCCGCCGCGACAGCAGCTTGAGCAGCGGGACGATGCCGACCAGCCGCGCCTGCCGCAACGGGCTTTTGCGCCGCTCCATGAGCTCTCGCAGCAGGTCCTGCCGCGCCAGGGCGACGTGCACGCGCACCAGGACGGCGTCACCGCCGCAGAAGCGCCCCTCCCGCAGCGAGACGTAGGTGCGGGCCGAGCCGGGGAAGTCCCCCTCCATCACCGCCTGCTCCACCACCGGGTAGTAGAGGTCCGCCTCTTCGGCCAGGCAGGCGTCAATGAACCAGTTGACCGCCTCCGGCGTCAGGAGCGGCACGTCGCCGCAGGCGAACAGGGCCCACTCGGCTTGCGGGTGGAGGGCGACGACCCGCTGCAGTCCGGCCAGGACCTTGTCCAACAGCCCCCCTTGCACGGGTAAACACTCGGCGGGGCCGGCGATGCCGGCGATGTCCTGCGGCTCGCCGCCCAGGACGATCAGATGGCCCAGCCGGCCGGAGGCGCGCAGCGCCTGCAGCACCCACCGTAGCATCGGCCGGCCGCCGACGTCCATCAGCACCTTGCGCGGCACGCCCTCGGCCACGGCCAGCGGGTCGGGGGTCTCCGGCGCTCCGGCCAGGATCAAAGCGTCAATCGGCTGCATCGGTCACCTCTCTCAACTCCACCAGCCCCATCTTCTCCAGCAACCGGAAGCATTCCAGCAACTCCGCCCCCCTGCGCTGGCCGGACTCCAGCTCCACCAGATCCACGATCTCCCGCAGGGTGCGCTCGCCGTCGCTCCAGTACTCCGCCAGCAGGTGGGCGGTGGTCCAGCCTTCCCCCGCCCGCTCGGTCAGCCGGTGCCAGGCCAGCCGATCCTCCGCGCTCAGCCTGGCCAGGTGCACGCGCAGCGACAGCGGGCCGCGGTACAGCCGGCGGGGCGCCAGGCGCGCCGCTTCCGCCTGCCAGGGCTCCTCCGACGACAGGGAGGATAACTCCTCCAAGTCCAAGATGGCCAACTTACGCCTGAGGGCCGTCCTGGCACGCTCCTTCTGGCGGAGCAGCGTCCGGCCGGCGCGTGCGAACCCCTCCAGGAGAACCTTCACTGTCGGAGAAAGGCGGTCCAGCGTGGTCAGCGCCGCCAGGTGGCGATCGTGCCAGAAGTCAGCCTGACGCTGGAAGGCAGTCCAGGCCTGAGCCAGGGCCAGCGGCGTCTCCGCCGCCAGGCCCTCGCCGATGGCTTGCTGGGCGCGCTGGGCCAGCCGCACCTCGAAACGGGTGCCCATCTCCTGGCCCAGCCAGAGGGCCTGCTCCTCTCCGGCCGTGGCCAGCCAGTGAGCGTAGGCGGCGGTCAATACCGCGACGCGGGCCAGCATCTTGGGGTCCACCTTGTCCACCGTGTCCGCCGAGGTGTGCCAGTAGCGGTCGGGCCACTGGATGAGCATCGGCGTGGGCACGCCCACGCTGGGATCGGAGAGCAGGATGTGGTCGCTGCCGCCGGTGAAGCCGGACACGCCGTGGCGGAAGAGGGGATAGCGGCCGCGGGACGCCAGGTCGGTCACATCGTCGAACAGTTCTTCCCGCAGCCGTTCCAGCAGATCGGGAGCGAAGGAGGCCAGCGCCTCCGGCGGGCGCTCCAACATGAAGATACAATCAATCTGCCGCTGGTCGGCGCCCACCATGTCCAGATTCAGGCCGGCGATCCAGTTAGCAAACTCCGCTTCGTGCTCCGAGAGGTAGGCGTAGGTGCCGTTGATCTCCGGCACCCACAGGAAGCGCATGGAGCGCTGTGGCGCGGCAAGATCACCGCGGTCAATGAGCCGGCGCAGCACGCAGGCGGCCTCCAGCGCCGCCGCCGAGCCGGAAGCGTTGTCGTGGGCCGAGGGAATGGGATGGCAGAGGTGAGCGATGACGATCACCTCCTGTTCGGTCTGGCCAGGGATGCTCGCCTCGACGACCTCCATGGCCCCATCGTAGAAGCGGCTGACGACGTGCGCCCGCACGCGGACGGGAGAGGGGTCTGCGGCGCGCCCCGTGAGCCGCTTGCGCAGCCGGTCGCCCTGCCGTGGGGTCAGCACAAAACCAAAGCACTTCTCCTCTCCCGCCGACCACCAGAAGGAGGTGTAGCGGCGCAGGTCGGGCATGTCCAGCTTGCTGCGGCCGGGCGCTTTGGCCTCCATGCGGTCGCAGAGGATGCCCCGCGCGCCGCGCTGCGCCACGGCCTGTTCGTAGACCTGCTGCGGATCGCCGTCGCTGAGCACCAGCTTGCCGCGCACGTCGCGGCCCTCGTAGTGCTCCGGCCGCGTGCCGTCTTCCAACAGCACCACTTCGGCCTCACCGTCGAAGCTGGCGCTGCGCTGGATGAGCGACGTGGGCAGGTCGCGGTAGTCGCAGAGCAGCTCGTCCGGCTGATCGTCACGCAGGAGATGCAGCGTCGCTTCCTGGCAGTCCCATTCCTGCCAGCCGCCCAGACTCCAGTAGCGGGCGCTGTCGGTGGCCGGGTAGCTGAGGACGCGCACGTCAAGGCCGGCACCCTCCAGTTGCCCGGCCACGTAGTCCGCCGCCGCCCGGTAGCCCGGGCTGGCCTGGATGCGGTGGTACTGGCTGATGGCGGCCACGTGACGCCAGGCGGCCTGGCCGGAGACAGCGGAACGGAGTGCGGAAAAAAGAGATTGGAACATGGACAACTCCTTCGGTGATATCCTGAAACCTCTCCCCCTCAATGAATTGGACTGAAGCGGCCTGGCTGAACACCGGCCAAAGCTGCTCCCAGCGGACGGCCACGTCCCCTTTCACGGCTCCGCCCCCAGCCGGCGCAGCCCCTCCTTGGCCAGTTGGCGGTAATGCAGATCGTCGCTGATCTCCAGCACCTGGCGGAAGTCGGCGATGGCCTGGTCGGTGTCGCCCTGTTCAGCGTGCGCCGCCGCCCGGCCGCTGTAAGCCGCATCGTCGTAAGGATTGAGGGCGATGGCCTGGTCGAAGTCGGCGATGGCCTGCTCCGCATCGCCGCTGAGGAGGCGGGCCAGCCCGCGGCCGCGGTAGGCGTTGGCATCCTCCGGACGCAGGGCGATGACCTGCCCCCAGTCAGCGATGGCCTGCGCCAGGTCGCCCTGCTCAGCGTGGACGATGGCCCGGTTGACGTAGAGGTCGGCGTCGTCCGGCTGCAGCGCGAGGGCCTGATCGAAGTCGACAATGGCCTGCACCAGCAGCCCCCGGCGGGCGTAGAGATTGCCGCGGTTGTTGTAGGCCTCGACGAAGTCCGGCCGCAGGCCGATGGCCCATCCGTAATCCGCCTCGGCCTTCTCCAGATCGCCCTGGGCCGCGTAGGATACGCCGCGGTCGTAGTAGGCCTGGGCGAAGCCCGGCCGGAGACCGATCACCCGGTCGTAGTCGGCGATGGCTCGCACCAGATCGCCCTGATCGTGATAGGCCCGGCCGCGGTTGTAGGTAGCCTCGACGAAGTCCGGCCGCAACTCGATGGCCCGATCGTAGTCGGCGAGGGCCGGCTGCCGATCGCCCCGCTCGTGGTAGGCACTGCCGCGGTTGCTGTAGGCCTCGGCCAGGTCCGGCTGCAGGGCCAGGGCCTGGTCGTAGTCGGCGATGGCCCGCGCCAGATCGCCCTGGCCGTAGTAGGCGCTGCCGCGGTTGTTGTAGGCTTCGGCGTAGTCCGGCCGCAGGGCAATGGCCTGATCCAGGTCGGCGATGGCCCGCGCCAGATCGCCCTGGTCGGCGTAGGCGCTGCCGCGGTTGTTGTAAGCCACCGCCAGGGCCGGCTGCAGGGCGATGACCTGATCCCAGGCGGCGATGGCACAGTCCAGATCCCCCCGCTCGTAACAGCGCACGCCGCGCTCAAAATGATCCTCGGCCGTCGCCGCCGGCGGGGGCGAAGGCGAGGGCGAA
>JACNHM010000540.1:0-1273 GCA_014383605.1 Chloroflexota bacterium | reverse complement strand
CACGGCCACGGCCGTCACCGGCGTGATGGGCACCGGGATACGTATGATCCCTGACTCGGGTATCCCCTCCCGCGCCAGGCGGGCCACGGTCGCGGGGTCCACTTCCAGCTTCTGAACCCCGGCACAGCAGCCGCTCACGCTCAGGCCGGCGAGCGCCAAGCCAAGGGCGAAACGAAGCGCGGAAAACGGGGAACGGAGCATAGATCACCTCCTCTTCAGCCCACCTTCAGTCCACCGTCAGCGTCTTGCTCAGGTTGCGGGGGAAGTCAGGGTCGTAGCCGCGGGCCAGGCTGAGCCGGTAGGACAGCAGTTGCAGGGGCAGCACCGCCAGCAAGGGATTCAGCAGCGGCCCCGCCGGGGGCAACACCAGCAGGTCATGGACGTTGGCCCGCAGCCGCTCGTCTTCCTCTCCGATGGCGATGGCCCACCCGCCGCGGCAGGTGGTCTCGTTGATACCACTGACCAACAGCGACACGTCCTCCGGCCCGGTGACGAAGATGACCGGGAAGCCCTCGTGCACGGCGGAGAGCGGCCCGTGCTTGAACTCGGTCGAAAGCATCCCCTCGCAGTGGGCGTAGGTGACCTCCTTGAGCTTGAGCGCCCCCTCCAGGGCGATGGGGTAGGTCAGGCCGTAGCCCAGGCAGTAGAGGTCGTTGTGCTGGGCCAGGCCCGGCTCCAGGGCCGCCACTTGCGGCTCCGTCGTCGCCAGCGTCTCCTCCAGCAGATCCGGCAGGCGCGCCAGCACATCCGTGGGATGGTTGCCCATGCGCAGGGCCAGGAACAGGAAGGCCAGCAACTGATTCATGAAGGTCTTGGTGGCCGGAACGCTGATCTCGTAGCCGCAGGCCAGGGGCAGATAGCGCTCGCTCTCGGCCATCAGAGTAGAGCCCAGGACGTTGACCAGACCAAGGACGCCCATCTCCCGCTGCCGCGCCACCTCCAGAGCGTTGAGCACGTCCTTGGTCTCCCCGCTCTGGCTGACGAAGATGCCCACGTCCTGCGGCCCCACCGCCGGCCCGTACTGGGGGACGAACTGCGGCGCCAGGACGGGGATGGCGGCGCGGCCGGCCAGCCGGGCCAGAGTGATCGCACCCAACAGGCAGGCGTGGTAGCTGGTGCCGCAGCCGACCAGATAGAGGTGACGCGCCGCGGCCATGCGCTCGACCATCGGGGCGACGTGACGCGAAGCTTCCAGAAGGTGCAGCAGCTCCGCCGCCACCTGGGGCTGCTCGTGGATCTCCTTGAGCATGAAGTGGGGATAGCCCCCCTTTTC
>JACNHM010000523.1 GCA_014383605.1 Chloroflexota bacterium | reverse complement strand
CCGTAGTCCCAATATGCAGTGCGTGGGAACGTCGGCCACTCTGGCTGGAGGCGGCACCTGGGTGGAGCAGCAGATGGAGGTCTCGCGGATGGCCAGCCGTCTGTTTGGCAGCGAGGTCAGGCCGCAACGGGTGATCGGAGAGACTCTGCGCCGCGCCACGCCTGAACCGGAGATGGCCGATCCCGCCTTCGTCGCTGAACTGACTGCTCGGACCACAGACCCCATACGCAGTCCGCCCGGAGACTTCGAGGGGTTCGTCGCCGATCCTTTGTCGTCCTGGCTCGAGTCCACGTTCGGCCTGACCGTGGAGCCGGAGACTGGCCAACTCAAGCGTGCCACACCTATCAGCATCTGTGGCCCCGACGGCGCGGCCACTCAGCTCTCTTGGTTGACGGGAGTGCCCGATGACCGCTGCGAGACGGCCATCCAGCAGTGGCTGTTGGCAGGCTACCGGGTCGAGCACCCCGAGACGGGCTTCCCGGCCTTCGCCTTTCGCCTGCACCAGTTCCTCCGCCGTGGCGACACCGTCTACGCCTCGCTGGATTCTCCGGAGCAGCGCCACATCACCACCCACGCTCAGCAGTTCGTGCCGGGTGATCGTTCGCGGGTGCTGCTGCCGCTGGCCTTCTGCCAGGAGTGCGGTCAGGAGTATTTCACCGTCCGCAAACAGGTAGATGTCGGCACGGGACTGTCCACCTTCCTGCCGCGGGCCTTGACGGATCAGACGAGCGAAGACGACGAAGAGAACGGGTTTCTCTACTGCAACCCTCAGAACCCCTGGCCTGCCGATGCTGAGGAGATCGTCCAGCGGCTCCCCGATGACTGGTTGGAAACCCATCAGGGTGTGGCGCGCGTCAAGAGGTCGCGCCGGTCAAAGCTGCCGCAGCCGGTCTGGCTGGACACGGCGGGACGTGAGGATCGCCAGGGCGCCGAGTTTCATTTCCTGGGGACGCCGTTCCTCTTCTGCCTGCAGTGCGGTGTCGCCTACAGCAGCCGGCAGCGATCGGACTGGGCCAAGTTGACCACCCTGGCCGCCGGTGGACGCAGCACGGCAACGACGGTGACTAGCCTTTCGACCCTGCTGTCACTGCGGAAGGATGACAGCCTGCGGAAGGAAGCGCACAAACTCCTGAGCTTCACCGACAATCGCCAGGACGCATCTCTGCAGGCCGGTCACTTCAACGACTTCGTCGAGGTGGGCTTGCTGCGCGCCGGCCTTTACCGCGCCGTGCTGGAGGCCGGACCGACCGGCATCACGCACGAGGTGCTTGCTCAGAGGGTGTTCCGAGCGCTTGATCTTCCCATCAAGCTCTACGCCGTGGATCCCGGCGTGAAGTATCAAGCTCGAGAGCAGACAGAGCGCGCTCTCCGAGAGGTGCTGGCCTACCGAGTCTACCACGATCTGCGCCGGGGCTGGCGGGTGACGGCCCCAAACTTGGAGCAGTGCGGCCTTCTGCAGATTCGGTACACGTCCCTGCCCGAGCTTTGCTCGGACGAGAGCGAGTGGCAGGGCCTGCATGAGGCGTTGGTCACTGCGACTCCGGACGACCGCGCACGCGTGGCTCAGGTGCTTCTGGATCATCTGCGGCGCTTCTTGGCGGTGAAGGTCAGCTATCTGGATCCGGTCTATCAGGAAAGCATCCAGCAGATCAGTAGTCAGCGACTCAGAGAGCCATGGGCCATTGACGAAAACGAGACGATGGAAAGCAGCGCCGTCGCTTTCCCCCGCTCACGCAGACATGGAGACTTCGGCGGAAACGTCTTCGTCTCAGGACGGAGCGGGTTGGGCCTTTACCTGCGGTGGCCGGGAACGCTTCCCGATCACGCCCACAGCATGAGCGTGATGGACTCCGAGACCATGATCTGCCAGATGTTGGAGGTCCTTCGCGTCGCTGGTCTGGTTGAGATTGTCCAGGAACCCCGTGACGAAAGTGACGTTCCCGGCTATCAGGTGCCGGCAGCGGCCCTGATCTGGCAAGCTGGCGATGGCACGCAGCCGATCCATGACCCGGTCCGCATGCCGCGCCAGCCTGATATGGACCCGCACATCAACGCTTTCTTCGTCGACTTCTACCAGAACGTGGCCGCTGGACTGCAAGGGATTGAGGCCCGGGAGCACACGGCCCAGGTGAAGAGCGAGGAGCGGGTGGAACGGGAGAATCGCTTCCGCACAGCCGAGCTTCCCATCCTTTTCTGCTCCCCTACCATGGAGTTGGGCGTGGACATAGCGGAGCTCAACGCCGTCAACATGCGCAACGTGCCCCCCACGCCCGCCAACTACGCCCAGCGCAGTGGCCGCGCCGGGAGGCAGGGGCAACCGGCCCTGGTCTCCACCTATTGCACGTCGGGCAGCCCTCACGATCAGTACTTCTTCAAGCGACCGGAGCTGATGGTCTCGGGCGCTGTGGCCACGCCGCGGCTGGATCTTTCCAATGAGGATCTGGTACGCGCTCACGTGCATGCCGTGTGGCTCGCGGAGACGGGACTATCGCTGGGCAAGTCGCTCAAGGACCTCCTGGACCTGGCTGGCGAGGAACCGTCTCTTGAGTTGCAGCCTTCGGTCCGCCAGGGCATCGTATCTCCGAGCGCACAACAGAGGGCCAATCTGCGGGCATCGTCGATTCTCGCCACTTTGAATGACGAACTGCAAGTCTCTGACTGGTACACGGACGATTGGCTGCCCAAGGCGTTGGCCCAGGTGGAGGAGCGCTTCGACCGGGCCTGCGATCGCTGGCGGGGTCTCTATCGGTCAGCGCTGGCGCAGCGCGCCAGGCAGAACAGGATCATCCTTGACCACTCCCGTCCGGCCACGGACAGACAGCGGGCCAAGCGTTTGCGTGCCGAGGCCGAGGCCCAGTTGGAGTTGCTCACCGGCGGCGATGGGTACGGTCTGTACCAGTCCGACTTCTACAGCTACCGCTACTTCGCCAGCGAGGGGTTCCTGCCCGGCTACAGCTTCCCGCTGCTGACGCTATCGGCTTTCATCCCCGGCCGCAGGAAGCCGAAGGGCCGCCGGGACGACTTCCTGTC
This sequence comes from Chloroflexota bacterium, assembly GCA_014383605.1. Next base: position 2,839 of record JACNHM010000523.1, on the reverse strand, counting down.
GCGCCCCCGCTTCCTGGCCATCTCTGAGTTTGGCCCCCGCAGCATCCTCTACCATGAAGGTTCCCGCTACGTGGTCAACAAGGTCATCCTGCCCGTCGACGACGAGCTGCTTACGACCCGCGCCAAGTTCTGCCCCCAGTGCGGCTATCTGCATCCGCTGGAAGGGGATGCCCCTGGTCCGGATCTATGCGAGTACTGCGGCAAGCCACTGGACCACCCGCTGCAGCAGCTCTTCCGCATGCAGAACGTGTCCACCAAGCGGCGCGACCGCATCAACTCCGACGAGGAAGAGCGCATGCGGATGGGCTACGATCTCAAGACCGGCCTGCGTTTCGTGGAGCACGGCACCCGCCCCGGCCGGCGCACGGCCATCGTCGAGTCGGCCGCCGGCACTGAACTCATGCGCTTGACCTACGGCCACACCGCCACCCTGTGGCGCATCAACCTCGGCTGGCGCCGGCGCAAGGATAAGCACGTGTTCGGGTTCGTCCTCGATACAGAAAGGGGCTACTGGGCCAGCAACAAGGATGCTCCGGAGGGCGATCCTGAGGACCCGATGAGCGAGAGGACAGAGCGAGTCATCCCCTTCGTGGAGGACCGCCGCAACTGCCTCTTGGTTGAACCGGCGAACACGCTGTCCACCGCCGAGATGGCCTCGCTGCAGCCGGCGCTCAAGAACGCCATCCAGATACTGTACCATCTGGAGGACAGCGAGCTGGCCGGCGAACCGCTGCCCGCCGACAATGATCGCCGCATCATCCTGCTCTACGAATCCGCAGAGGGGGGAGCCGGTGTCCTGCGCCAGCTGCTGGATGATCCCCAGGCGTTGTCCCAGGTGGCGCGCGAGGCGCTGGCGTTGTGTCACTTCGATCCCGATACGGGAGAAGACCTGCGCCGTGGCCCCCGCGCCAAGGAGGATTGCGAGGCCGCCTGCTACGACTGTCTGATGAGCTACACCAATCAGCCCGACCATCAGCTGCTGGATCGGCAGTTGATCCGTGACCTGCTCCTACAGCTATCGCAGAGCACGGTCAAGGCCAGCCCTGGTCCGCTGGATCGCGCCCAACACTTGCAGCAACTCAAGGCGCTGTCTGAGAGTCCTCTGGAACGTGACTGGCTTGACTTTCTCGAGCAGCACAACCTGAAACTGCCGGATGTCGCTCAACACGTCATCGCTGCCTGTGATACCCGGCTGGATTTCGTCTACAAGGATCGGGCCGTAGCTGTCTACGTCGACGGCCCTCAGCACGATCAGTTCGACGTCGCCGCTCGTGACTCCGAGATCGCCGACTGCCTCATGAACCTAGGCTACACGGTGATTCGCTTTGGCTATCGCCGCGACCGCTGGGCCTCCATCGTTGCAGCCAATGCCTATGTGTTCGGTTCCTCTGAACCTGCGTGACAGGTGGTGCTCGCTGCCACTTCTCTCAGGGGAGGGGGATGACCAGCACCGGCTCTTCGGGTCGGTGCCAGGCTGAGGATAACTCATGACTGACTTCCAAACCGGCTCCCTCGTCCGCACCCGCGGCCGCGAGTGGGTCGTCCTCCCCGAGTCGATAGACGACTGGCTGATTCTGCGGCCCTTGGGCGGGAGCGACCGCGAGATCGCCGGCGTCTACCTGCCGCTGGAAGGCCACGACGTCCAGTCCGCCAGGTTCGATCTGCCCGATAGCGATCGCCCCGGCGACTTTCGTTCCTGCCGGCTGCTGCGCGATGCCGTGCGGCTGGGGTTTCGTTCCAGCGCCGGCCCTTTCCGCTCCTTCGCCCGCCTCAACGTCGAGGCCCGTCCCTACCAACTGGTGCCCTTGCTCATGGCCCTCAAACTCGACCCCGTGCGGCTGCTCATCGCCGACGACGTGGGCATCGGCAAGACCATCGAGGCCGGGCTGGTGGTGCGCGAGCTGCTGGACCGGGGCGAGGCGCAACGGCTGGCGGTGCTTTGCCCGCCCCACCTGGCTGAGCAGTGGCAGCGAGAGCTGCGGGACAAGTTCCACATCGAGGCCGAACTGGTGCTGCCCAGCACCGTGGGGCGGCTGGAGCGGCACACCGGTGTGGGTCAATCCCTCTTCGACCTCTACCCCTTCGTCATCGTCTCCACCGACTACATCAAGTCCAGCCGGCGGCGGGATGACTTCGTGCGCACCTGCCCCAGCCTCGTGGTCGTGGACGAGGCGCATACCTGCGCCTATGCGGCCGATGGGCGCGGCCGCCACCTGCGCCATCAGTTGCTGAAGCGGCTATCGGGCGACCGGGATCGCCACCTGATCCTGGTGACCGCCACCCCGCACAGCGGCGACGAGGGGGCGTTTCGCTCGCTGCTGGGGTTGATCCGGCCGGACTTCCTCGACCTGCCCGAGGACCTGACCGGCCCCGAGAACGAGGCTCACCGGCGTGCGGTGGCCGCCCATCTGGTGCAGCGCCGCCGCGCCGACGTGCGCGGCTACATGGACGCCGATACGCCTTTCCCCGAGCGGGAGGAGGCCGAAGACACCTACACACTGACCGACGCCTACAAACAGCTATTTGACGCCGTCCTGGCCTATGCCCGGGAGCGGGTGCAGGATGCCACGGGACCCTACCACCGGCAGCGGGTACGCTGGTGGTCGGCCCTGGCGCTGCTGCGCAGCCTGGCCAGCAGTCCCGCGGCCGCCGCGGCCACGCTGCGCACTCGGTCGAGCACCGCCGACACCGATACGGTTGAGGACGCCGACGTCATCGGCGAGCGCTCTGTGTTGGATCTGGACGATGTGGAGGCGGGCGAGTTGCTGGACGTGGTCCCTGGAGCGCAAGAGGGTGACGACAGCGCTGCTGCGGACACGGCGCCGGAGACAGGGACGGG
>JACNHM010000520.1 GCA_014383605.1 Chloroflexota bacterium | reverse complement strand
GAAAACGATACCATGACATCGTTTTCATAAACCGGTTTCACTGCTTCACTGCGTTGTCCTCTGTATCCCCAAGGAGCGACCATTGCCAACCATCAGCGATGTCGCCAAACGGGCAGGTGTTTCCCCAGCCACGGTTTCGCGCGTCATCCAGGGCGCCAAGAACGTGCGTCCAGCCACCCGCGAGAGGGTGGAGCGCGCCATCCAGGAACTGGGCTACGTGCCCAGCGCCGTGGCGCAGAGCCTGCGCTCCAAGCGCACACGCTCGCTGGCTCTGGTAGTCTCCGACATCACCAATACCTTCTGGACCACTGTGGCCAGGGGGGTGGAAGACGTCGCCCACCGCCACGACTACTCCGTGTTTCTCTGCAACACCGACGAGAACCTGGCCAAGCAGCTTCGTTATCTGGATTTCCTCATCAGCCAGCAAGTGGACGGAGTGATCATTGCCCCTTATGATTCCGAGGCGAGACATCTGGACAAGCTGCGACAGCGGAACATCCCCACGGTGCTCATTGATCGGCGCATTGAGGGCTGGGACGTTGATTCGGTAGGCGGCGATTCGGTCTCCGGTGCACGAGCCTTGGTCCAGCACGTCATCAGCCTGGGTCACCGGCGGATCGCCATGGTGTCTGGCGCGGCGAGCACCTCGACGGCCGAGGATCGCGTCGCTGGCTACTGCATCGCCTTGGCCGAGGCAGGCATTGCGCTGGATGCGCGGCTGATCAAGCGAGGGGAGTTCCGCCTGGCCTCGGGCGAAGAGCTCACCGATCAACTGCTCCAGGACGGCCTGGGGCCCACGGCCATCTTTGCGGCCAACAACGCCATCGCCATGGGCGTCATCGCCGCCCTGGAGAAGCGCGGGCTGCGCATTCCGCAGGACATCGCTCTGGTCTGCTATGACGATTTCCCCACGGCCTCTCGCTTCTTCCCCTTCCTCACCGTCGTGGCCCAACCCGCCTACGACATGGGGGTCAACGCCGCCCAGTTGCTGCTCAGCCGGCTGGACAGCGAGGTGAGTTTACAGCCCCGTCACGTGGTGTTGCCGTCGCGCCTCATCGTGCGCCATTCCTGCGGCAGCACGCTGCGGGATGGCGAGGAGCGTATCTTCAGTCTGCCGCTTCCCAGGGGGGATGCGGTGCGCAGCAGCATGGTCAAGCCACTCAGCCCCGAGGAACGGCATGATCTCTCCGCTTGCACCGGGGAAAGGGTCACACTGGCTTCCCGCAGGCCGGGGCGGCTTTCAGATTGCAATAAATCCGATGTCCACCGCTTGCTCCAGGTGCTTCAGCATCAAGAGGCTGACAGGCTGCCGCACCTCGAATTGCAGGTCACCAGCCAGGCGGTGTACGAATACGTCTTGGAGCACGAGCTGGCGTATGATGTCGTCGGCGCCAAAGTGGGCGGAGACTCCATCGCCCCTGAGGATCGCGTGGAATTCGCTTTGCGCCTGGGCATGGACGCCGTGCCCTGCGATTTCTCCTGGCGACCCCAGGGCACCGCCCCCGATGATCTGCCACGGCCGCCGTCGCTGGCCGACCAACTCAGCACTCTGGAGCGCTATCTGCGCGCCGCCCAGGGAACCAGTGTGGGCATCATTGCCAGCTTCAGTTCTTTTCTGGACACGGCTCTGGCGGCTGCCGTTGTGGAGGCCTCCCTTCCAGGGTTCCGCGATCAGCAGCCTGTCCTCGAGCAATTGATGGACATCATTGTGGAAAACCAGGAGAAGGTCATGCGCGTGGTGTGCGACCGCTTCGCCGACGACCTGGCCCTGGTCATGGTCAACGACGACGTCGCTCGCTGTGCGGGGCTGAGGATTCCTGCTGATCTGTTCATGGAAGTCTTTCCCCGGCGCATGCAGCGATTGATTGCGCCCGCCAAGGAGCATGGCAAGCTGGTGGCCATGCACAGCGACGGGAAATTGGATGGTGTGTTGTCCATCTTGCATGACATTGGATTCGACGCCGTCCATCCGCTAGTGCCCGAATGCAACGACATCTTCGACATCAAGAGGCGCTGGAATGGCCGAATGGCCTTGATGGGGAATATCCCCACCACTCTGCTGGCTTATGGCCGCCGCGAAGAGATCGAAGAGAGGGTTCGGGAGTACTGCGTCGAGCTAGCCCCTGGCGGTGGCTACGTGCTCAGCTCCTCCAATGGCATCATAGAGGGCATTCCGCCAGAGAACTTCGTGGCCATGACCCAGGCGGTGCATAGGCATGGCCGCTATGGATCTCTGGGAAAGGACGTGTAGCCGGCGGCGAATGGCCCAGCGGGACATTGCGCCTTGGCCGTTTCTGCAAGTGAGAGCTTTGTCCAGAAAGGAGGTGATCCGCAGCAACAAGATGACCAACCGTCCAGCGTGGACGAGGCAGGGATAGGACACGCCCCAGCCGCTCCTGCCTGTTTTCCGTGGGGCATAGCCAAAAGGGGTAGCTCACCCCGCTCTCTCAACAAACCAAGGAGGAAAAGATGTACCGCAAACTGTTTGCTGCGTTGGTCGCTTGCAGCCTGCTCGTTGTCCTGGCCGGCTGTCCGGCACCCCCTCAGGTCATCGAGGTGCCGAAGGAAGTGGTGGTGGAGAAGCAGGTGGTGCAGACCGTCGTCGTGGAGGCGACGCCTGTTCCTGAGGTGAAGCCTTACGAGGGCGTGGAGGTTGACATCATCACCTTCACCGGCCCACAGATCGCCGAGCCGCTGCAGCGGCGCGGCCCCGACTTCACCGCGCTGACCGGGGCGAAGATCAATGTGATCATCGTGCCCTTCAGCGACCTATACACGAAGATTCTGACCGACCTGGCCACGGGGACGAACGCCTTCGATGCCTTCGTGTTCGCGCCGCAGTGGATGGTGGACTACATCGTCCCCGGCTACCTGGAGGACCTGACCGACCTGGTGGGGGCCGACGAGGCACTGGAGTGGGAAGACGTTGCACCCTTCTTCCGCGACTTCAGCGCCACCTATGAGGGCCGCACCTACACCATCCCGCTGGACGGCGACTTCCAGATGGTCTACTACCGCAGCGACCTGCTGGAGCAGGAGGGGTTGGAACCGCCGGAGACGTGGGAGGACTACATCAACATCGCAGCAGCCTTCCACGGCAAGGACCTCAACGGGGATGGCGACCCCGACTATGGCTCGTGCATTTCCAAGAAACGAGGCGCCCAGGCCTACTGGATGATCTGGTCGGTGGCCGCCGGCTTCCTGCAGAGCCAGGGCACAGGTCAAGGGTCCTTCTTCGACACCGAGACGCTGGAGCCTCTGGTGAACAACGAGGCCTTTGCCGCCGCGCTGGATGTCTACAAAGAAACCACCGGCTATGGCCCGCCAGATGAGCTGAACCTTGACGTCGGCGACACGCGCTCACTCTTTACCTCTGGCCGCTGCGCCCTCTCCGTGGACTGGGGAGACATCGGCACACTGGCCATTGACCCCGAAACCTCGGTGGTGATGGACAAGACCGGCGCCGTCATCTTGCCTGGCACTGCCAAGGTGCTCGACCGGGCCACCGGCCAGTTGGTGGACTGCGACGCGACCACCTGTCCCTATGCCGTCAATGGGGTGAACCATGCACCGTTCGCGGCCTTCGGTGGCTGGTCGGGCGGGATCAACGCCGCCGCCGATCCCAAAGTCAAGGCCGCGGCCTACGACTTCTTCTCCTACATGTGCCAGCCGGCGCAGTCCAACGTGGACGTCACCATCGGCAAGACGGGCTACAACCCCTACCGCACCTCGCAGTTCCTGAACCGCCAGGCGTGGGTGGAAGCGGGCATGAGCCCCGCAGCGGCCAGCAACTACCTCGGCGCCATCGAGGCCAGCCTGGCCAGCCCGAACATGGTGCTGGACCTGCGCATCCCGCAGAACCAGCGCTACCAGGGAGTCGTGCTGGACACCACCATCAGCCAGTTCCTGGCCGGTGAGCTCACCAAAGAAGAGGCCATGCAGCAGATCTACAATGGCTGGGAGGAGCTCACTGAAGAAATCGGTCGCGAGGGGCAACTCGCAGCCTATCGCGCCACGCTTGGTGTCACCAAGTAGATCCACGCCAAGCTGAATGACAACCTCAAGGCCCGGCTCGTCTGGGCTGGGCCTTGAGGTCCTCTCCTTTGTTCCTTATGATAGATAGGATAGACCCATGCAGGTTGAACGACAATCCCAAAACCCTGCTCTGTCCAGGGCAGGCCCTGAGGCTGCCCTCCCTCTGAACGGCCGCTGGCATAAGCTGTCCACATGGGCGGAACGTACGGCTGGCAATGTCTTCATCTGGCCTGCTGTCCTGGTCGTGCTCTTTTTGTCCATCTTCCCGCTAATCCTCTCCCTTTATCTCTCGCTGTCACGCTTCAGGTTCGTCAAGGGCGGGTTCGAGATCAACTTCGTGGGGCTGGCCAACTATCGCAAGTTGCTGTTCGGCAGCGAACAGACGCACTTCCTGGGCCTGTTGGCCAAACCTTCGCTTTGGGGTTGGCTCGTGCTGGCCCTCGTCGCCGCGCTCCTGGTCTGGTCCCTCATGCGCTATGTCCGCAGCGGGGCCTGTTCCGTTGGCGGATTGATCGGCCGCCTTCTGTCGGCGGCGGTCGTGAGCTTCGGCATCTGGCTGGTGGTGCGCACCCTGAGCTCGGGCGGCCGGCCCGGGACGTTGGTCGTCACACTGATCTACGTGTTCGTGGGCATTGCCGTGCAGTACCTTCTGGGGCTCGGCCTGGCCATGCTGACCACGCAGCGACTGCCGGGCCGCCGCTTCTTCCGCGTCGTTTACCTGCTGCCCATGATGATCACCCCGGTGGGTGTGGCCTATCTGTTCCGCATGCTGACCGATACCGACAAGGGGCCATTCCAGCCCATCTGGCAGGCGGTGGGCTTGGGGCTCTATTCGTGGGTCAACGATCCCTGGGGGGCGCGAGCGGCGGTGATGATCGGCGACAGCTGGCAGTGGACGCCCTTCATGTTCATCGTGCTGCTGGCGGCCTTGGAAGGGCAGTCTATGGAACAGATTGAGGCCGCGCTGGTGGACGGGGCCAACCGCTGGCAGATCTTCTGGAGCATCACGCTGCCGCAGATCCTGCCCGTCAGCACCACCGTTATCCTGATCCGCATGATCGAGGCCTTCAAGATCGTGGACCTGCCTAACGTGCTCACCAATGGCGGGCCGGGCACGGCCACCGAGTCCCTGACACTACAGGCTTACATCAGCTGGCGGTCTCTCGACCTCGGCGGCTCGGCCGCCATTGCCTACATCTTGCTGGTGGTCGTCACGGTCATCGGTATGGCCTACGTCAATCTCATTCGCAGCCGCGTGGCCGAGGAGGGGGAGTGATCATGATCAAAGGACTGTTTCGGCGCCGGTCACTGCACACGCCATCTCCGGCGGCGATGACGTTGTCGTACGTGCTGTTGGGGATATGGGCGTTGGTAGTGCTGTTCCCCCTCTACTGGCTGCTGGTGACCTCATTTAAGCTGCCCATTGACGTGAACATGGGGCCGTTTTACCTGCCCGGCGTGGATTTTAAGCCCTCGCTGCACGCCTGGAAGTACATCCTGGTGGGCGACCTGAGCCGCGATACGATACGGCCCTACACCAACACCGTCATCGTCTCGCTCACCAGCGCCGCGCTCGCCCTGGTGCTGGGAACAGCCGCGGCCTACGGGCTGACCCGCTTTCAATATCAGCCCCGCCTGGGCGCTATCCTGTCCTTCATCGGCTGCCTGGCGCTGGCCATCGTCGCCATCACCTTGGGAGTCCCCTATCAGATAGCCATCGTCGTCGGCGTCGTCCTCCTCGTCATCCTGTTGCAGACCATTGGCCGGCGCTTCAAGCGATCTTTGGGTAACAGCGATATCGCCTTCTGGTTGATCTCCCAGCGCATGCTGCCGCCGGTGGCCGTGGTGATCCCCATCTACGTGCT
>JACNHM010000511.1 GCA_014383605.1 Chloroflexota bacterium | reverse complement strand
AACGGAGGGAGTGGCGGCCCGCGCGGTGGCCCGTCATGGCCTGGTGCGGGACGAGATCATCGCCGAGGCCCGAGAGGGACAGTACGACCTGCTGGTGATCGGGGCTCACGTCACCCCTGGCCTGAACGCTCGCCTGGTGGACGACCTGAGCACCGACATCCTATTGACCGCCAACCGCTCAGTGCTGGTGGTTCGCTGGGCAACGTAACCCGGCGGGTCGTGGAACACATCTTCCCCAGAACAGTGAGCGAGGCCACTCGACAATGGAATGGATGACACCAGAAGCCGCCCTCACCTTCGGCATACTCGCCGTTGCCGTTGTGCTCTTTGTCACCGAGCGGCTACGGGTGGACGTAGTAGCCTTGCTGGTGCTGATCAGCCTGTCCCTGACGGGTCTGGTCACCCCGGCTGAGGCATTGTCGGGCTTCAGTAATCCAGCCGTGGTTACGGTTTGGGCGATGTTTGTTCTCAGCGGTGGCCTGTCCAGAACCGGCGTGGCGAATCTGATCGGCCGCCAGGTATTGCGTCTGGCAGGTCAGGGCGAGGGTCGGCTGGTGGCGGTGATTATGCTGATTGGCGGCGTAATGTCGGCCTTTATGAACAACGTCGCCGTGACGGCGATGATGCTGCCGGTGGTCATGAACATCGCCCGGCGCACGGGCCGGCCGCCCTCAAAGCTCTTGATACCTCTGGCCTTTGGCTCACTGCTGGGCGGCATGAACACCCTCATCGGGACACCATCCAACCTTCTGGTCAGCATGGCCCTGCGCGACTACGGTCTGCGCCCCTTCCAACTGTTCGATTACACCCCGGTCGGTCTGGCAGTCATGCTGGCCGGCGTGGCCTATATGGTCCTGGTGGGACGACGCCTCCTGCCGACGCGAGAATTGGTCGGAGGGTCTCTTCTAGCGGACTGGAGGCAGTTCTACGACCTGCGCGAGCGGCTGTTTGTCGTACGTGTGCCGCACGACTCAGCACTGGCCGGCAAAACCCTGGCCGAAAGCCGGCTGGGTGCAGCCCTGGGCCTGAACGTCATCGGCATCATCCGCAACAGCCAAACCCTCCTGTCGCCAGGCCCGGACGAGGTGATCCACGCTGACGATAGATTGCTGGTTAAGGGGCGCAGCGACCGTTTGATTGAACTTGGGGGGCGACAGAATCTGATCGTCGAGACCGACGATCTCAGTGTCGAAAACCTGATTTCGGCAGAAGTTGACATCGTTGAGGTCAGCCTCTCGTCCCGTTCAGAACTGCTGGGCCAGACGCTGCGCCAGGTTGACTTTCGCCGTCGTTTTGGGGTCAACGTCCTGGCCATCTGGCGTGACGGCGTCCTGAGGCGAACACACCTGCAAGATACACCGCTGCGCCTGGGTGACACGCTTCTGTGCCAGGGCCACCACGCGCAGATCAACGCAATGAGGGGCGCTCCTGACCTTCTCGTATCCGATGCTGAGGCGTCTGAGGTCTACCGGCTTAACGAGCGGCTGTTCGCCGTGCGCGTGCCAGAAGATTCAGCGATGGTCGGCAAGACGTTGGCCGAGAGTCGGCTGGAGGATACTTTTGGGCTGACGGTGTTGGGTATTAATCGCGATGGCGCGATCGGGCTGGTGCCTGGGCCGGAAGAGCGACTCGAAGCCGGAGACACGTTGCTGGTCGAGGGCAAGATAGAAGACCTGCGTACGATGCGCGGCTTGCAAGACCTGGAGATAGAACGCCAGGCACCGCCGGAACTCCGTGACCTGGAGTCGGAGCGAGTCGGCCTGGTAGAAGCCGTGCTCTCCCCTCACACGACCCTGGTCGGCAGGACGCTGCGCCAACTCGACTTCCGCGAAAAGTATGGCCTGAGCGTATTGGCCATCTGGCGTCAAGGTCGGGCTTATCGCTCTGACCTGCGCGACATGGCTTTGCGTTTTGGCGATGCTCTCTTGCTCTATGGCCCGCGCGAGAAGTTTAAAGTGCTGGGCCGTGAGCCAGATTTCCTGCTGCTGGCCGAGGAAGTCCAGGAAGCGCCACGGTTGAACAAAGCCCCGCTGGCCGTGCTGGTGATGGGGGCCATCCTGCTGTCGGTTGCTCTGGGCTGGCTGCCCATCTCCATTGCCGCCGTTGTGGGAGCCACGCTGATGGTCCTGACCGGCTGCCTGAATATGGAGGAAGCCCATCGCTTCATCGAGTGGAAGGTCGTTTTTCTCATCGCCGGCATGCTACCTCTGGGCATCGCTATGGAACAGAGCGGTGCCGCACACCTCCTGGCCGAGAGCATAGTGGCTGTGGTGGGCAGATTGGGGCCGATGGCAGTGCTGGCCGGTCTGTTTGTCGTGACCTCTCTGGCTGCCCAGGTTATCCCCACTCACGCTGTAGCTGTGTTGATGGGGCCCGTTGCTTTCAACATCGCCAGCGACCTGGGCATTTCCCCTTATGCTTCGGCGATGGTGGTGGCTTTTTCTGCTTCTACCAGCTTTCTACTTCCGGTTGGTCACCCGGCCAACGTGTTGATTATGGGGCCTGGCGGTTATCGTTTCACTGACTACACCAAAATAGGAGTGCCGCTCACCTTGGTGGTGCTACTGGTGGTGCTATTGGTAGTACCCTGTTTCTGGCCTCTTTTGCCATGAGGGTGTCTGCCTGAAACGCGCCAGGGTATCGTTCAGGCGGTGAGATGCTGACCAAAGTGGAACAACCCCACGCCCACGACGTATCGGACGAGGAACTGATTCACCTGTGTCAAGAGCGATTGCCGGGCGATCCTCGCCCCTTCTACGCCCTGGTAGCTCGCTATCGTGACCGGGTGATCAACACAGCCTACCGTTTTCTGGGCGACCCCCGCGATGCCGAAGAGATGGCCCAGGAAGTGTTCCTCAGGGTCTACCGCGGGCTGGTCGACTTTCAAGCCGCGTCCTCTTTCTCCACCTGGCTGTATCACATCACCGTCAATACTTGCAAGAACGAACTGCGCCGCCGCAGCCGCCAACCCACCTTTCTCGAGCCCGACCTGGAGAGTCTAGGCATCCTTCTGCCGACAGCGTCATCGGCAGAACAGGTTATCATTGCCCACGAACAACAAGACGCCATTCAAGAGACGCTGAACCAGTTGAACGCGACCGATCGAGAAGCGTTGATCTTACGCGACATCCAGGGCCTCAGTTACCAGGAAATCGCTGCGGTACTGGGGGTCGGCCTCAGCGCAGCCAAGATGCGCGTGCGGCGAGCCCGTCTGGCCTTTCGAGAACTCTACGCGCAAAAGATCCTCTCCCTGCAGGGTGGGATGTGACCTTTTGACGTTTTTGGTGTCTAAAGTAGTGATGATTTGTCAAGGATTTCCGCTTGATGACTTCGTTGATGGCCTGCTCGACGCCGAGAGCCAGGCTACCGTCGTCGCTCATCTGAGGGAATGTCCGGCGTGTGCGACCCTCGTCGAAACGCTGGACGAGACACGGGACCTCTTGCGGCAAGCGCAGCCAATCGTGGCCTCGCCGCAGTTCGAGCGCCGGCTGGAGACGCGCCTTCGCTGGGAGAATCTAGGGCGAGATGGGTTGAAGCTGCTGGCGCTCGGCCTGGCAGCCGTGGCTGCGCTCCTGCGGCTGCTCCTGGCCCGGCGTGGGAGTGGGGGAACGTCTGCTGCTTCCGCACTCCAGGAAGCTCCAGAGGAGGTATTGTGATGCTTAGTCATTCCTTATGCACAATAGCGGACCTGGAGCCCGGAGACCATCTCTGTTGCTTCTATGAGACGGAAGAGGAGCGCCGGACGTTGCTCATGCCCTTCTTGTGCCAGGGACTGGAGCGGGGCGAGAAGGTGCTCTACGTCGTGGACGCCTGCCTCCCAGAGACCATCCTGGGCTATTTGCGGGACCCTTCGACGGGCTCAGGGCAAGCTCTGGACATGGAGCCCTACCTGGCCCGTGGGCAACTGGCCATCCTCACCTGCGACGACACCTACATGCGGCATGGTGTCTTTAATCGTTATAGAATCTAACTGCTGAGACTGAGGGCTGGCATGAACTGAAAGCCAGGGGGATGCGTGACGCCACTCCACGTGGTGCACTTCCCTGTTTCTTAAAGAAGGCGGGCCAGTAACCTCTGAGGAGGCAAATGGTGGTAAGCTTATCGCAAGCCTGGGAGACGCTCCAGGATCAGGTCAACAATCTCATCGCGGCACTGCCGAACATCGGATTGGCCATTGTCGTCTTCGCACTGTTCTACTTGGCCGCGAGGTGGGCCAGATCGGTGATCAAGCGCGTCACCGAAGCGGCCGGGCTGTCACCAAGCGCTAGCCTGATACTCGGGCGACTTTCACGGTGGATCGTTATTGGGGCTGGTCTACTGGTAGCGCTGACCATCGCCATACCCAGTTTCACGACGGGACAGTTGATTCAACTGCTGGGCATCAGCAGTGTGGCAATTGGTTTTGCTTTCCGTAATGTTCTCGAGAATTTCCTCGCCGGCTTCCTGTTGCTTTTGAGCGAGCCGTTCCAAATCGGGGATCAGATCATCGTCAACGACTTTGAGGGAACGGTCGAGAACATTGAGACTCGCGCTACGACGATTATGACGTATGACGGTCGCCGCGTCGTCATTCCAAACACCAGCCTTTTCACCGAGTCGGTGATCGTCAACACGGCCTTCGATAGACGCCGGTCGGAGTACAGCGTCGGCATCGGCTATGGCGACGACATCAATCAAGCGATGATGCTAATTCTTGAGGCGATCAATAGCGTGGAGGGGGTTTACAAGGAGCCAGCTCCTGATGTGCTCGTGATGGAACTTGCCGATTTCAGCGTCAACCTCCGCGCGCGGTGGTGGACCCATTCGCGGCGGACAGACGTGATTGCCGTTCAGAGCAAGATCATTGCTGCGATCAAGAGCAAACTGCTCGAAAATGGCATTGACCTGCCCTTCCCCACGCAGCAGATCCTCTTCCACGACCAGACCGAGGAGACGGACGGCGACCGTTCGCGCCAGCGCGAGGGCTGGCCGGCGGGGAAGGGTCCAGTGCCACGGCCTCGTAGAGCCGCCACTTCGCTCGAACGGCTGCTTGCTCAGGGCCAGGCGAGAGAGCAGTAGTATCAGATGATTGGGAAAGCTTGAAGGAGGACCTCATGCCTTGGGACCCACAAGTATGGTCGGAGATCATCACCAGCGCGTTAGCTCAGATGCTCAACCGGGTGGCCGCCTTTCTGCCCAACCTGGTCGGCGCGCTGCTTGTGCTGCTGATCGGCTGGCTGCTGGCCTGGTTGGCCCAACGGGTTGCCCGACGGCTGCTGACCCGGCTGGGCTTTGACCGCCTGAGCGAGCGGGCGGGCGTCACCGACGCCCTCACCCGCGCCGGCGTCATTAAGTCACCGTCTCGCCTCGTAGGGCGCGTCATCTACTGGCTGCTGCTTCTGACCTTCTTGATGATCGCCGTCGAGAGCCTGGGGCTGACCACCGCCGCCATGGCCTTGCGCGCGCTCGTCGCCTACCTGCCTCGCGTGCTGGGAGCGGCCATCGTGCTCGTCGGCGGGGCGCTTCTCGGCCAGTTTTTCGGTAAAGGCGTCCAGGCGCTGGCGGCGGGCAGCGGCGTCGAGTTTCACGCCGCGCTGGGGCGGGCTGTGCAGTACATCATCCTGGCTATGGCGGCCATCCTGGCCGTGGACCAGTTGGGACTGAACACGACGCTGCTCAACAGCGTGTTGGGCAACCTGCTGACCGTGGCCGGAGCGGCGGTGGCGCTGGCCTTCGCCCTGGGCAGCCGGGAGGCGGTGCACAATCTGCTGGCCGGTTTCTACGCCAAGGACCTGTTTGATATCGGGCAGATATTGGAGGTGGATGGATACAGGGGCACACTGGAGGTCATTGGCCCGCTGAAGGCAGTGATCACTACAGCGGAGGGCAGTGTCACCGTGCCCAATTCGGTTCTGATGGACACATG
>JACNHM010000323.1 GCA_014383605.1 Chloroflexota bacterium | reverse complement strand
GAGAGTTAAACATGCGTATGTATTTCCCCCAAGAACTTGATGCACTCATCAAATACAATGGATTCGTGATTGAAGATAAATTCGGGGACTATGACCAAGCAGCTTTTGATTCGAAAGCTGGAAAGCAACTTATAGTTTGTTCAGTAGTGAGGTAGTTCATTTGAGAAGAACGGATTAATACAAACATTAAGGAGGTGGATGTAACAGTGGAGGGCTGGGGCGAGTCGGCCATCGAGGGCCGGCCACTGGTACTCTCCGGAGACGGTAGAGACCGCCTGGCACGTCCAACGGGACTTCCTGGTGCCGATGCTGCTGGGGCAGCAGTTGGAGACGGCGGCGGAGGCGTTCGATCGCCTGGCCCTGGTGCGCGGTCACAACATGGCCAAGACCGGCCTGGAGGAGGCTCTGTGGGACGTCGAGGCGCGGCAGAAAGGAATCCCGGTGGCTCAACTGCTGGGCAGCACTAACCCGCGCATTGAGAGCGGCGTCAGCGTTGGCATCCAGGACACGCCAGACGAGTTGCTGGAGCTGGTGAAAGGCTACCTGGCCCAGGGCTACCGGCGCATCAAAGTGAAAATCAAGCCTGGGTGGGACGTGGAGGTGGTGCGGGCGCTGCGACAGCGCTGGCCCGAGGCGCCGCTGATGGTGGACGCCAATTCTGCCTATACCCTGGAAGACGCTGACCATCTTGCCGCCCTGGACGACTTTGACCTGATGATGATCGAGCAGCCGCTGGCCTACGACGACATCTACCAGCACAGCCTGCTTCAGCGTCGGCTGCGCACGCCGCTGTGTCTGGATGAATCCATTCACACGCCTGCCCATGCCCTGGCGGCGCTGGAGCTGGGCAGTTGTCGCATCATCAACATCAAGCCCGGCCGCGTGGGTGGCCTGGCTCAGGCGCGGCGCATCCACGACATGTGTAGAGAACGAGGAGTGCCGGTGTGGTGCGGGGGATTGCTGGAGGTAGGGGTCGGGCGGGCGCACAACGTGGCCATCGCCAGTCTCCCCGGCTTTACCCTGCCGGGGGACGTCTCCGCCAGCGACCGTTACTTCGAGCGGGACGTGGTTGAGCCGCCCTTCTGCCTGAATCCCGATGGGACGATAGACGTGCCCCAGGGTCCCGGCATCGGCGTGGAGGTGGATCGGGCGTTTTTGGATGAGATCACGGTACGACGGGAGGTGTTTACGGCCTAGTCACCCAGTGGGGAGGAAAAGGCAGATTCATTCCTAGCGGCACTTATCCGGCAACCACTGATTTCAGGACGCTTGTCTATCAGGCGCTTGTTGAGTGAGATCTCCCGGAAAGTCCTTGAAAATGCTCTCAGCCCCCGTCCCCGGGGGCGTCGCCAGCGCAGTCACCCTGGCTTGCTTGTCCGTTTGACAAGTAACCCCTCGATTGTTGCCTTGACTTCATCATTATTAGCTATACAGCACTTTGCCACGATAAACTCCCAGGAGGATGACCAATGCGTTTTGCCCTTTCTTCAGGCTCTCTCTACACCTACGGCCTGGACCGCGTCTTTGCCCTGGCCGCCGAGGCCGGCTTCGATGGCATCGAGGTGCTCGTTGATCCAAGATTCGATACTCGCCAGCCGGTCTACCTGCGGCGGCTGATGGAGCGGCACGGTCTGCCTGTCGTGAGCGTCCATGCCCCCTTCCGCCCAAAGCTACTGGCAGCCTGGCCCCGTACTCACCCTGAAAGCATCGCTGCGACAGCGGAACTGGCCAGGGCCGTCGGCGCGGAGGTCATCATCGTCCATTTGCCCCGCTTGAGGGAAGGGGACTACGCCCGCTGGCTCCGCCATGATTTGGCGGCCTGGCAGCGGGCCAATCCCGATCCGGTGGTCGCCGTGGAGAACATGCCGGTGCAGTGGGTGAGCTGGTGGCCCTTTGGGCCGCGGGAGATGTGGCGGATGAACCGCCTGGGCGAATGGGGAGCCTTCCCTCACCTGACCCTGGACACCACCCATCTGGGGACCAAAGGATTGGATCCGCTAATGGTCTACGAGCAGTTGCGGGATCGGGTGGCGCATGTGCACCTTTCCAATGCCCGCCGGGAGGGGCGACGTGTTCGGGAGCATCGCCGTCTGGAGGACGGCTTCCTGCCCCTGGATGCCCTCATCAGCCGGCTGGCGCAGGATGGCTACGACGGCATCGTCACGGTGGAACTGAACCCAAAAGCACTGGAGGCGGAGGACGAGGAGAAGGCGCGGTTTCATCTGGGGCAGCAGATTGCTTTCTGCCTACGGCATAGAGAGAATGAGCAATGAAAGGCATAGCATGAGGCTGGACATCATCGAATCAGGGGTGCGTTGGGCTGGCGGGGGGGCAGCACTCGTCTGCCTGATGTTTGCACTGGCAGGGATGGCGCGTGGTCTACACCGGCCTCGGGGTCGGACAACCGGCCTGGCGCGAAAGGTGCTGCGGCTGCCGGCTTACTTGCTGCTCAGTGTCCTATTCTTTGGCATGTGTTTTCTTCTGTGGCGACCGCTCCCGCTGGCGCTCGTGGTATCGGGCCGGATCGTGGCGCTCGCCCTGGGTGCGCTGCTCTACTTCCCAGGACTGGCCCTATACCTCTGGGCACGGCTGACGCTGGGCGAGATGTACAACGTCTCCAGCAGCATGGGAGCGCAACTGTACGCCGATCACCGGCTGGTCACCCACGGCCCTTTCGCCTTCGTGCGTCACCCGATGTACCTGGGCGTCATCCTCGCCTCGGCGGGCGGGCTCCTCATTTACCGCAATTGGACGCTCGTGTTCACCACAGTGAGTTTCCTGGGCCTTGCGCTGCGCGCCCGGCGGGAGGAGCAGGCTCTAGCAGCCGAGTTCGGTGAGCAATGGGAGGAGTATTGCCGGCGGGTTCCGGGCTGGATGCCGCGCATCCCGAAGAAGCGTTGAAACGAGGAGACTTGGCCATGAACCTCTTTCTGGCCCGACATGGTGAATCTGAGTGGATGGTTCGCGGTGATGAGGCTGGCTTCAACAGCCCTCTGACCGACAAAGGTCGCCAGCAGGCGCGTCTGCTGGGCTGCTGGCTGGCTGTCAATCAAGAGATTGACGCCATCTACGCCAGTCCCCTCATCCGCGCCAGGGAGACAGCCGAGATCGTCGCCGCTGAACTGGGCCTGCCAGTGAACCTCGACGACGACCTGCGCGAGTTCGAGGTGATCTACTGGGACGACAGCGATGACTACGCCCCGCCATACATCAACGGCTCCGTCGCGCCCCCAGCTTATCTCCCCGAGAGCTACCTGCCCTTCAAGGCCCGGGTCCGAGGCGCGGTCCGCCGCATCCTCGAGGCCCATCCAGAAGGCACGGTGTTGATCGTAGCCCACGGCGGCACCGTCGGCACCATCGTGCGGTGCCTGTTGGGGGCTCACAGCTTCGGCGTGTACACGGATGCCACCGGCCTTCATGGCCTGAACTGGAATGGCAGCCGGTGGCTGGTCGAGTTCATGAACCGCCTGGATCACCTGCTGGAGGAGATCGAATGAGGGAAGGACGAGGCTGGCTGCGGGCGGTTGCTGCTGCGCACGCCGCTGGGGCGGATACCTGGACGGAGAGCAGCGTGACGGTGCACCGCGTGACCGGCGGGGGCAACAATGCCCTGTACCGGGTAGAGGCCGATAGGCAGAACTACGCCTGCAAGCTATGCGTGGCCGACGAGCGTCGCCGGGCCGCACGGGAGTATGGAGCACTACGGTTGATGCACGTTGCAGGGCTAGACATCGCACCGCAGCCGCTTTGGCTGGACGAAAGCTGCACCATCGTCCCCTTCCCCGCCGTTGCCTACGGGTGGCTGCCCGGCGAACCTCTCAGCCCATCGCCCACGGAGCAGCAATTGGCTGCGCTGCTCGACAGCTTCCAGCGCCTGCACACACTCCAACCAGGAGACTTTGAGGACTACGATATCCCCGATGCTTGGTTCCACTGGTTCGACTTTGCACCGTGCCTGGCCGAACTGCATGGTTTTCTGGCCGAGCACGGGCCCTGGCTGGCAGCCACCGCTCCGGAGGGACGAGATTTGCGCGATCGGCTGGTCCGACTGGTGGACAGTTGCGCGGAAGCTGTCATGACATCGGGGGTGGATCCAGGCCGCGAGAGCGTGCCGTTGCGCCTATGTCGCGTGGACCCGAACCTGGCCAACGCCCTGTGGAGTGGGGATGGCCGGCTGCGCTGGGTGGACTGGGAATACAGCGGTTGGGGCGACCCCGCCCTGGATCTGGCGGACCTGCGCTGGCACAGTGCACTGGCCGAACTGAGCGAGGCTCAGCACGGCTGGCTGCGCGACAACTATCGCCAGCCAGCCGGTGATCAGTTTTTTGAGGAGCGGCTCGTGGTGTGGGACCGTCTCCTGGCGACGCGCTGGCCCTTTTTGATCCTGCGGTGGTTGTGGACTGAACACCACGGCTCAGACCGAGTGCGCCTGACCCAATTCGTCGCCGATCCTGCCGAAATGCGCGCCCGACTCGTCCGTTTCATCGAACGCGCCGAACACCTCGCTTCTTAAACCACCGCGACACCCTCTCCCTCCAGTACCTCGCCAACGACCCAGCAAGGATGTCCCTCTTTGGTGAACAAGGCAGTTAATGTTTCCAGCCTCTCTGACGAGACGGCGACAAGCAGTCCTCCAGACGTCTCAGGGGTAAAGAGCAACATTTGCATCTCCTCAGAAATGCCCGGCCTAAAGTCCACCCATCGTTCATAGGCGCTCTGGTTGCGGCACGACCCGCCGGGGAAAAGCCACTCCTCAGCGTACTGCATCGCCCCCTCCAGAAAAGGCAGCTTATCCATATAGAAGTGCAACCGTACACCGCTCTTCTCCGCCATCTCGTGACTGTGGCCCAGCAGCGCAAAGCCGGTGATGTCAGTGCAGGCGTGCACGCCGACCTGCTGAATCAGCCGGGCTGCATCCCGGTTGAGAATCTTCATGGTCTCCACCGCGGCTGCCACGTGGGCCGGATCGGCTACCTGTCCCTTGAGGGCGGTGGTGATGATCCCCACCCCCAGGGGTTTGGTCAGGATCAGGACATCGCCGGGCCTGGCACCCGCCTTGGTGGTCACACGGTCTGGGTGGACGAAACCCATCACCGCCAGGCCGTACTTGGGCTCCTTATCTTCCAGCGTATGGCCGCCGGCCAGGACGCCCCCCGCCTCAGCCACCTTCTCCGCCCCGCCTCGCAGAATCTCGGTGACGATCTCCAGCGGCAAGTCGGGGGGAAAGCCGCAGATGTTAAGGGCAAGCACCACCTCACCACCCATAGCGTAAACGTCGCTCATCGCGTTGGCGGCGGCGATGGCCCCGTAGTCGTAGGGATCGTCCACCACGGGTGGGAAGAAGTCGAGAGTCTGGATTACCGCCACCTCGTCGTTGATCTTGTAGACTGCGGCATCGTCGCTCACCTCTAATCCGACGAGCAGGTTGGGATACTGATCGGCGCGGAACAGATTTTGCAGCGGGCGCAGTACCTGCGCCAGGGCCTCAGGCCCCATCTTGGCCGCTCAACCGGCCGCGCTGGTCATCGCTGTCAGGCGAATCTCCTCACGGGTCATGCGTCCTCCTTTGAGTTTTCCACTTGACTATTAACCCGATTCTACATATAATTTTAGCCAGGATAAAAAGCCCACTTAAAATAGCGATAAAAGGGAGTATTATAATGACTGAAGTATTGCTCTCCCCGAATGAACTGATCACCAGCACCAAGGCTGCGGCACGGCTCCCCCGCCTGCTGGATACGCTGCCCAATCAAAGGTGGTTCATCCAGCGCCGGGGCAAGATTGAAGGAGTGCTCATCAGCCTGGAGGAATACAAGCGTTTACTGGCGCTGATGGAAGCACTGGATCACCTCACGCTGGGACAGCTCGTTAAAGAACGGGAACGGGTCGGGCCGGAGGAGTACCTGGACC
>JACNHM010000347.1:3307-5912 GCA_014383605.1 Chloroflexota bacterium | reverse complement strand
GCCTGGCAAAACAGGCTAGATTCAAGGCTGATTCGCACTTTTCTGCCTAAAATCTAGTGCTCCAATCGGGCGGGTTGGGACATTTTATTCTTTCCACGTCCCTAAGCCCTGTGATTGAGAGGTGAATCGTGCAACTTGATCGCGTGACCCGACGAGAGTTCCTGCAGCGAGCGTTTCTGGGCCTGGCGGCTGTGGCCACCTGGCGTCCGGGAAGGGAGTTGGGCAGGGGAGCAGGGGAGCGGAGGGGCGGAGGAGCGGAGGAGCAAGGGAGCAAGGGAGCAGAGGAGCAAGGGAGCAGAGGAGCGAAAGAGGTTTTGGTCCTACACCCAAGCACCTCTGCACCTCTGCACCCTCGCGTCATGGGGCAGCCGCGGGCGTTTTCGCCGCACGAGTACGCCACCGTGGCCGCCATCGCCGCGCTCATCGTGCCCACGGATCGCGATCCGGGGGCGACGGAGGCGGACGTGGCCGGCTACATTGACCGCAAGGTGAGCCGCCACGCCGCGGAGCGGCAGCGCTACGCCACGGGCGTGCGCTTGATTGATGATTGCAGCGCCAGGTTGTTCGGGCGGGGCCAGCGCTTCTTTGACCTCACCCCAGAGCAGCAACTGGAGGTGCTCAAAAAAACGGAGGCGACGCTGGAGATGCGGCTGCGGCCGGTGACCTCCCTTTGGGAGCGGGCCTGGCGCAAAGTGCAGAAGATCCACGATGATCTGTTTGGCATGGGAGACGGTGTGAGCTTCTTCCGCTTCGTGCGCGAAGACACGATGGCCGGTTTCTACACCAACCCCGTCAGTTGGGCCATGCTGGACTACGTCGGCCCGCCGCAGCCGCGGGGGTATCCGCACTACGAGGATTGTCCGCCGCAGGCGAGACGGTGAAAAGGGTGATCACTGATACCTGAATCGCAGACCCCTCAGTCCCTTTGGACAAACGGAGGCTTTAGATGGCCGTCAAGAAAACGAAACCTGACCCTGTAGACGTCTGCATCATCGGCGCGGGGGCGGCGGGGGCGGTGGTGGCCAAGAAGCTGGGCGAGGCGGGGTTCGGCGTCGTCGTGCTGGAGGCGGGGCCGCGTTTCAACCCGGCTACCGATTACCCGGCCCGCCAGCACGATTTTGAGGTGGCCGGGCCTCTGGTGTACGATCCTGAAGACCCGCGGCGTGACCTTTACACCTGGGGCACGGCGCACTGGTTCAACTTCAGCCGCGTCAAGGGGGTGGGCGGCTCGACTCTGGTCTACACGGGCATCTCCCGTCGCTTCCACGTTTCCGATTTCCGGGTGCGCAGCACCGATGGCGTGGCCGACGACTGGCCCATCAGCTACGAGGACCTGGCGCCGTACTACGACGAGGTGGAGCGAGAGCTGGGCGTGGCGGGACTGGCCGGCGCGCCGGGCGAAGCGCCCCGCGGCCCCTACCCGCTGCCGCCCTTCGGCTTCAACTGCGCCAGCCAGGTCATTCAGCAGGGGGCGCGCAAGCTGGGCTGGCAGCTCTGGCCCTCGCCGGTGGCCATCAACTCCCTGCCCTACGATGGCCGCGCGGCCTGCGTGCGCTGCGGCGCGACGACCGTCACTGGCTGTCCCATCGGGGCCAAGGGCACGGCGGACGTGACCTACATTCGCAAGGCGGAAGCGACAGGATGGGTGGAAGTGCGGCCGCTCTGCACGGCGCGGGAGATCACCGTGGACGGGCAGGGCCGCGCCGGCAGCGTCATCTACTTCGACCCCGACGGGGAAGAGCAGGAGCAGGAGGCGCGGCTGGTGGTGCTGGCGGCCAACGCCGTGGAATCGCCGCGTCTGCTGCTGCTGTCCACATCATCGCGGTTTCCCCAGGGATTGGCCAACTCCAGCGGGCTGGTGGGCAAGTATTTCACCGAGCACCTGGCGGTGTTCACCGAGGCGGTGTTCGAACAGCGCATTGACCCCTGGCGCGGCCCGCACGCTGGCGGCATGATCGAGGATCTTTACGAGACCCGCCCCGAGCACGACTTCGTGCGTGGTTGGACCTTCGAGGTCAACAACGGCTGGCTTTGGCCCTACTCCACGGCGCGCAAGATCGCCGGCTGGGGCCAGGAGCACAAGGAGGCCATGCGTCGTCTCTTCGGTCACATGGTGGGCATCGCCACCGTGGGCGAGCAATTGCCCGACGTCAACAACACGGTGACGCTGGACCCGAAGGTGGTGGACAACACCGGGGTGCCCGTGCCGCGCATCACCAACAAGTTGGGAACCAACGATCAGGCCATGATCAAAACCATCAAGGCGCGCACGGTGGAGCTGCTGCAAGCGGCCGGCGCGGCGGAGATCGAGGAGCCTGTCCACAAGCCGGGGGGCAGTTCCCACTACCTGGGCACCTGTCGCATGGGCGACGATCCACAAAGCTCGGTGCTCAACCGCTGGTGCCAGAGCCACGACGTGCCCAATCTCTTCGTCGTGGACAGCTCGGGTTTCGTCACCGGCGGCGCGGCCAATCCCGCCCTGACCATTCAGGCTTTGGCGGCTTACAGCGCGGATGCCATGGTCGAGAGGGCGAGGCGCGGGGAGTGGTAGCAAGAAGCAAGAGGCAAGAGGCAAGAGGCAAGGGGCAGGAGGCAAGAGGCAGGA
>JACNHM010000347.1:0-3180 GCA_014383605.1 Chloroflexota bacterium | reverse complement strand
GCGAGGGGCGAGTGATGAGTGAGAGGCAGAGGGCCGAGTGATGAGTGAGAGGCGAAGAGCGAGAGGCAAGTGATGAGTGAGAGGCGGGGAGCGAGGGGCGAGGTGGTGGCGCTGCTGGCTGTGCTGGTGCTGGCCGTGGTCATCCGCATCCCCTCGCTGTGGGAGCCCATCGGCAGCGATCGGGCCATTGGCGCGGTGGTCGGTGAGGCTTTGCGGCGTGGCTGGGTGCTTTACCGCGACATCTGGGATCAGCACACGCCGCTGGCCTACTACATCCACGCCGCGGGGCAGATGCTTTTTGGCCGCAGCACCCGGACGGTCGACCTGCTCGACCTTCTGTGGACGCTGGCCAACGCGCTGGCGCTGTACGGGCTGGGCCGGCGATGGCAGGGCCGCCGGGTGGCGCTGCTGGCGGCAGGCTTCTACGTGCTCTTCAGCGACAGCACGGCCTTCAACTACGCTACCGCCGGTACCTGGACTCTGAAAGTTAAACCGGAAGGTCTCATGCTCCTGCCGCTGGCCGTGGGGCTTCACGCCACGCTGCGAGCGGTGGCACCGGCCGAGCGGCGCTCGTCGCTCTGGTGGGGGGTGGCAGGGCTCGCCCTGGGGTTCGCCGCGGCCCTCAAGCCGGTGGCCGTGCTCTTCCTGGTGGTGGTGTGGCCCGTTCTCCTGGTGGCGGCTGGCAAGGCTCCTGGGAGAAAGCTGTCCAGCGCCACGCGGCATACCCTGTGGCTCGGCGGCGGCTCTCTGCTGGCGCAACTCGTCTACCTCATCCCGACGGCGGCCCAGGGGACCCTGCGGGACTTCTGGCAGGCGGTGGTGCTGTACAACCTTGGCCCCTACAGCAAGATAGGCTTGTCCCGTACCCGCTTTCTGGAAGTGTCCGTGCTCATCGGCAAAGAGACGTTCGGCCTGTGGCTGCTGGCGGCGGCGGGTGTGCTCTGGATACTGCGGCGCGAGCGGCGTCTGGGGAACTGGCTCATCGTCGGCTGGGGGCTGCTGAGCGGCGCGATCCTGGTGCTTCAGAACAAGTTCTTCTCCTACCAGTACCTGCCGCTGTTGCCGCCGCTCTGCCTGCTGGCCGCCTGCGGCGTCGTGCAACTGTGGCGATGGGCAGGCCGCTGGCGCGGCGGTGGGGTGGCGTGGGCATGGCGGGCGCTGCTGGTGCTTCTGCTTCTGGCCAACGTGGCCCAGTTCGCCCGCACCAACGGGCCGTACTACAGCCGCTTCCTCCAGTTCGCCAGCGGCCGCGTGGACGCCGACACGTTCTATGCTGCCTTCCACACGTACCCTCGCCACTACTCCTATCCCGCCGACAAGGCGGTGGCCGACTGGGTGCGGGAGCGCACGCGCCCCGACGAGCCGCTGGGCACGCTGGGCGGCTATGGGGCCACGCCCATCTGGCTGGCCGAACGGCCGCCGGCGGCGCGTTACGTGTTCACCTATCCGTTCTTCCACCCGCAGGTGGCCGACGACCCCCTGATACGGCGGATGCGCGCCGAGCTTCTGGCGGACCTGCAGGCCAGCCGGCCGCCTTACATCGTGCTCTTCCAACCGCTGGAAGAGTTCCAGCCTTTCGGCCCGCTGTACGAGTGGTTCACGGCCAACTACGAGCTGGAGCAGGAGTTCATGCACGAGCGTGCGCTGTATCGTCGGAGGTTGGTAGATTGGTAGATTGGTAGATTGGTAGATTGGTAAACTGGGGGATTGGTAGATTGGTAGATTGGGAAACTGGGAGATTGGTAGATTGGTGGATTGGTAGACGGGGAGATTGGTGGATTGGTAGATTGGTAAACTGGGAGATTGGTAGATTGGGGGAAGGGGCGCAGCAGATGGATGCGATGACGATCATGCTGGTTAATCCACCCGGCGCGGCGGGGACGACGGCCAATCGGGAAGGCTCCGGCGGGCTGGGCGTGGCCACGCCGGGCGCGGGTGGCTTCGTCTACCCGCCGCAGACGCTGGCTTACGTCGCCGCCAGCCTGCGCGAGGCGGGGCACGCGGTCATGGCCCTGGATGCTGTGGCTGAGGAGTTGACTGTTGAACAGGCGCTGGGCCGTTTGTTTCACGCCCCGACTGGTGTACAGCCCTTGGGAGATGGGGAGACAAGGGGACAAGGAGACAAGGAGACAGTCACTTTGTCTCCCCCGCTCCTTGTCTCCCCCGCTCCTCCGCCCCTCGAGGCCGTCGGCGTGCTGGTCTCCGTGGCCACGCTGCAAGCAGACCTGGATTTCGTCGACGCGCTGGCGCGGGCCAGGCCTGGCGTTTCCGTCTTCGTTTTCGGCCACGGGGTGCGTTACGTCTGGCGGCAGGTACTGGAGAACTCGGCGGCGCGGCTGGCCGTGCTGGGGGAAGCAGAGTTCAACGCCCCGGCGGTGGTGGAGGCTCTCGCCGCGGACGATCCCGAAGCGCTGGCAGGGCTTCCGGGCGTCGCCTACCGGCTCAACGGGGAGATCGTCCATCATGCTGCCGGGCAGCAGCCCGGCGATCTCGATGCGCTACCCTATCCCGCCTGGGATCTGCTGCCCCACGATGGCTATCCCTTCCTGACCCTGGCTGCCAGCCGTGGCTGCGACGACGGTTGCGCCTACTGTCCCTACGTGGCCGCACAAGGCCGCTGGCGTGCTCGTTCACCAGCGGCGGTGGCGGCCGAGGCCCGCTGGCTGGAGCGGACTTATGGCAAACCCCGCTTGATTTTCCGCGATCCTGTTTTCGCTGCCGACCGGGAGCGCACGGTCGCCCTGTGCGAGGCGCTGCGCCGGGCCAGGGTGCGGACTCCTTGGGAGTGCGAATCGCGGCCCGAACACTTCGACGCCGACCTGCTCTACCGTCTGCGCCGCGCCGGCTGCCAGACGGTCAAGCTGGGGTTGGAGACGGTGGACGAGACGCTGCTGTGGGGGATGAACCGGCTGCGAGCGGGCTGGACGGTGGCGCGCTATCGGGCGCACGTGGCCGAGTTGGTGGCCAGCGGCCGCCGGCTGGGCCTGAACTGTCGCGTCTTCGTGATGACCGGCCTGCCGGGGGAGACGCGGACGGCGCTGGAGGCCACGCTGGCCTTCCTGCAGGCGCTGCGACCGCCGGCGGTGAGCGTCACACGCACCCGGCCATACCCAGGGACGCGGCTGGGCGAGAAGACGGGGGACGCTATGGGCCTCCCGGCGCTGCCGGAGGCAGAGTTGG
>JACNHM010000241.1 GCA_014383605.1 Chloroflexota bacterium | reverse complement strand
TCATCGCCAGCCACGACCAGTACCGCCGCAACCCCACCGAGACCAAGATCAAGGGGCATGATCCTGAGTTCCTGAACTGGGCTCTGGCGGAATCTCAGCGCCGCAAGCCCTGGAACGCCTTCAAGCGCTGGGCGCGTCGCAATTGGAGACGCTATGCCAATCCGCGCAAAGCTTGGCGCAAGGCGAAGTTAGCGTTGCTCGGAGAGTGAGAGGGAAATTCGAGAGTCAAATGCATATGCCCAGCCTCATTCTCTACAATGGTAGGCTGTTCACCCAAGACCCAGACTTCCCTCAGGCCACCGCCGTCGCTATCGGCGAGGGCCGTTTTCTAGCCGTAGGGGACGATGCCGAGGTGCGGGCGCTGGCTCGACCCCACACCCGGTTGATTGATTTGGGCGGCCGCTTGGCGCTGCCCGGCCTGACCGACGCTCACTTTCACTTCTACGATTGGGCGCTCGGCCTGCGGCAACTGCCCCTGGCAGACACGACCTCGCTATCCGACCTGCGCCAGCGGCTGGCTCAAAGGGTAAGTGAGACGCCGCCTGGTCACTGGATCCTCGGCCAGGGCTGGAATGAGACCCGCTGGCCCGATCCGCGCATCCCCACCCGCGCCGACCTGGACGACGCAGCCCCCATACACTCCATCATCCTGTGGCGCAGTGACATGCACCTGGCCGTGGTCAACTCTCAGGCACTGCGGGAAGCAGGCATCGCTGGTGACACGCCGGATCCGCCCGAGGGCGTCATTGATCGGGACGAGTCAGGAGAGCCAACCGGAGTGCTGCGCGAGCTGGCTATCAACCTGGTGAGCGGCATCATTCCCCCACCTACCGAAGAAGAGACCGTCGAGGCCATGCGCGACGGGTTTCCCCTTCTCCACCGCCTGGGTCTGACCGGCGTCCACGATTACCGCATCATGGGCGGAGCCGACGGGCCGCCGGCCTTCCGGGCCTACCAGCATCTACAAACAGCAGGCGAACTGGCCCTGCGGCTGTGGATGCACATCCCCGGCGAGCGCCTAAACGAAGCCATCGCCCTGGGCCTGCGCACCGGCTTTGGAGACAGCCATTTGCGCGTGGGGCACGTCAAGTTCTTCGCCGACGGAGGCCAGGGCGCTCGCACGGCCTGGATGCTGGAGCCCTACGAAGATACGGGCGAGTGCGGCATGCCCCTGACGCCGATGGCAGAAATCGCCGAGGCTGTGCGCCGCGCCGATCAGGCAGGGTTGGCCGTAGCCATCCACGCCATCGGCGACCGAGCCAACCGAGAATTGCTCACTGTATTCGAACAACTACCAACCCAACTCGAAACTCAAAACCCGAAACCCGAAACCCGCGTTCCCCACCGCATCGAACACGTCCAAATGATCCGCCCGGCCGACGTAACCCGCCTGGCCCGCCTGGGCATCGTGGCCTCGGTGCAGCCCATCCACGTCACCGACGACATCCCGATGATCGAGCAGTCAGTAGGCCCGCGCGGGCGCTTCGCCTCCCCCTTCCGCGACATGCTGGATGCTGGCGTGACATTGGCCCTTGGCTCCGACTGCCCGGTGGCTGACCCCAACCCGTTGTGGGGCATCCACGCCGCCGTCACCCGCCAGCGGCGAGACGGCGCCCCGCCGGGCGGCTGGTACGCAAAGCAGCGGCTGACCGTGGCCGAGGCGGTATGGGGCTTCACCATGGGGCCGGCCCTGGTCAGCGGCAGAGAGGCCGAGTTGGGCAGCATCACCCCCGGCAAGCCAGCGGACTTGATTGTCCTGGACCGCGACATCTTCGCCATCGAGCCGATGGAGATAGCCCAGACACAGGTAGTGATGACCGTTTTTGACGGGAGGGTGGTATATCAACAGTAAACTCTACCAGCTGCGCGGCTGGGACGAAAACGGCGCGCCCACCGACGCCAAGCTGGCAGACCTGGGGCTGAAGCGTTAATTACTCACCTTAGGCTCGCAGTGGACCCTAGTCCACTGCTCCAACGGCGATGACCAGCTCTGAAAACCGTGAAACACAGACTTGGCCACGGTCACAATAGGCTACCAAAGCCGCTGGACTAGGGCCTGTCCTGAGCCTGCCGAAGGGTCCAGCGGGAGCAGGTGAGTTGTTGACCCATTAATTTGGAGACCAAATGACCTCAGATAAATTGATCAGCATGCACGACGCCATCGCCGCCTACGTCCACGACGGCGACACCGTGGCTATCGAAGGCTTCACCGCCTGCATCTGTTTCGCCGCCGCCCACGAGATCATCCGCCAGGGCCGCCGCGATTTGACCCTGTGCCGGATGACGCCCGACCTGATCTACGACCAGATGATCGCCGCCGGGTGCGCCCGCAAGATGGTCTTTTCTTACCTGGGCAACCCCGGCGTTGGTTCCCTGCACTGCGTCCGCCGGGCGGTGGAGAAAGGCATCCCGCGCACAATCGAGCTGGAGGAGTACTCTCACTTCGGGATGGTGGGGCGTTACCTGGCGGGGGCTTACCGGCTGCCTTTCTTCCCTCTGCGCTCCTACCTGGGGAGCGATCTGCCAAAGGTCAACCCCCGCATCCGCTTCGTCGAGAGCCCCTATGGGGATGGCTCCATCGCCGTCGTCCCGCCCCTCAACCCCGACGTGGCCATCGTACACGCTCAGCGGGCCGACCGGGAGGGGAACACCCAATTGTGGGGACTGCTGGGGGTGCAAAAAGAGGCCGCCTTCGCGGCCAGACGCGTTATCGTCGTCGTGGAGGAAATCGTGGACGAGGCGGTGATCCGCGCCGACCCGAATCGCACCATCATCCCAGGCATGGTGGTGGATGCGGTGGTGCACGAGCCCTACGGCGCGCATCCCTCGTACGCGCAGGGTTACTACGACCGGGACAACGAATTCTACCTGCGATGGGACAAGATCAGCCGGGACGAGGCGGCCACGCAGACCTGGCTAGAAGAGTGGGTTTACGGGGTGCAGGACCGGGCGGAGTACGTGGCCAAAATAGGCCAGGAGACCTGGGAGCGACTGCGGCCTGGGGAAGCCTGGGCCGGGCCGGTGAACTATGGAGCGTACCAATGACAGACTACACACCTTCTGAGATGATGATCGTGACCGCAGCGCGGGCGCTGGCAGGCGTCCGTACCGTTTTCGTCGGCGTGGGGCTGCCCAACATTGCCTGCAACCTGGCACAGCGAACGATAGCGCCAGCCCTGGAGTTGATCTACGAGAGCGGCGTCTATGGCGCCCGACCGGCCCGGCTGCCCCTCTCCATCGGCGACCCCACCCTCATCAGCGGGGCGACCTCGGTCTGCTCGATGGCCGATCTTTTTGGGCTGTACCTGCAGGGCGGGCGGGTGGAGGTGGCCTTCCTGGGCGGGGCGCAGATTGACCGCTTTGGCAACCTGAACACCACCGTCATTGGCGATTGGGAGCATCCCAAAGTACGACTGCCGGGCAGCGGGGGGGCGTGCGAGATCGCCATCAACGCCCAGCGGGTTTTCGTGATCATGCGGCTCCGGCGGCGGGCTTTCGTCGAGCAACTGCACTTCCTAACCAGCCCCGGCCACCTGGGAGGCGCGGGCGAGCGAACCAAGCTGGGGCTGCCGGGAAGCGGCCCCCAGTTGGTGGTCACCGACAGGTGTGTCTTCCGCTTCGACGAGGAGACGGCTGGCGCTAAGGAGATGGTACTGGAGAGTCTGCACCCGGGCGTGGAACTGGCCGAGGTGCAGGCAGAAGTGGGTTGGGAACTGAAGCGGTGCCCTGAGCCTGTCGAAGGGGTAGCCCCGTGCTCTGGCCGGTCTCTGATCGAGCCAGAGGAGACGGAGCCGCCAATGGAGGAAGAACTGCGCCTGCTGCGAGAGGAGTTGGACCCGCAGGGGCTGTATCGCTGACAGGGTCTTGAGCCTGCCCATGATACCTACCCTGAGCGAGTCATGCGCTAACTTGACAATCGGGCGAATTCATGATATAACCCAAAAGTGCGTTTCTAACTGACGCAGTTCTCTGATTGCCTTCACTTGTTGCAAGCGGGCAAGGCTATCCCCGACGTTGGCCCGGTCTCACCAAGACCCTAGACAGAAAGGAGAGCGTGTATGAAGTGAACCTGACCTGACAAGAAAGTGTATCCGAAGAAGCTGCTGCAGCCGTGCAACAGCAACAACATTTATACCCTTCAAGAAGGAGGAGGAAAAACAATGAACGGTAAGAAAATCTTTGGGCTGTTGGTAACACTTTTCATCCTAAGCTCCCTCATCGCAGCCTGCGCTGCGCCCACCCCCCAGGTGATCGAGAAAGAGGTAGTCGTCGAGAAAGAGGTTCCGGTCACCGTCGAGGTGGAGAAGGAGGTGGTCGTCGAGAAGGAGGTGGTCATCACCGCTACGCCGGCCCCCAAGCCGGAGGGGGAGACCATCCGCATTGGCGGCATCGGGCCTCTCTCTGCGCCGGGCAGCGTGGTGGGCGGCATCGCCATGCAGTTCGCCATGAACCTGGCAGTGAAGGACATCAACGAAGCCGGTGGAGTGCTGGGCCGGCCCGTCGAGCTCGTCTTCGCTGACACCGAGGGGTTGCCGGAGCGCGGCGTCTCCGTCGCTAAACGGCTGATCACAGAGAACGAAGTCGTGGCCATCGTCGGGGAGTATCACAGCGCCGTCGGGCTCCCCATCGCTGACGTGTGCCACGAATACGGCATCCCGGTCGTCTTCTCCGAGACCTGGTCCGACAAGATCACCGAGACCGGCTATCCAGAGGTCTTCCGCATCGCCCCGGCCTCGTCCATGAACTCCCGCGCCACAGCCGAATGGTTCGCTGCCGTGGGAGTGAAGACGGTGGTCAGCATCGTCGAGAACACCGACTACGGCATCGGCCAGAACGAGAAAGACCTCCAGTTCTTTGATGATCTAGGCATCGAGTCCGTTGAGGTCTTTTTCGTCGAGTTGGGCACGGAGGACTTCTTGCCCATCCTCACCCGCGTCCAGGCCATATCCCCGCCGCCGGATGCCATCCGCATGGCGGTGACGGGCGAGACCAGCTACAACCTGGCACAGCAGATGGCCGAGCTGGGCATCGCCCCGTCAGAGAAGACCATCGGCACCACCAACCAGGTGGCCATCCAGCCCGAGTTCTGGGAGAGCGTGCCCAATGGCAACTACTACGTCTACTCGCTGGTGGGCCTGCCGCCGAGCCTCTACAACGACACCACCAACCACGTGGCAGAGGCCTACAGGGCCCAGTTCGATACAGATCCGCCTAGCTATGCGCTGGAGGCCTATGACAGCGTATGGATCGTGGCCGACGCCATTAAACGGGCGGGAACCACAGAACCTGAGGCGCTCATTGACGCGCTGGAGGACACCGACATCAGCCTGGCTCAGGGTCGCTACTACTTCAAGTACACCAGCAAGAACCCGCTGCCGGCGGATGGCAGTGTACCGGCCTACATGTGGCACCAGTGGCCCGACCCGGCCATCCTGCTGATCCAATACTTTGAGCCCAACCAGGATTGGAAAGACGCCGCCGTGATCTGGCCGCCGGTCTACCAGACCCACGGCACGTCCTACATCGTTCCGGGGACGACTCCGTAGCTACTCTCCCAGGTCGTAGCTCAATGAGGACAGCGTTCTGAGCGTTTCGGCTTTGCTCAGGATGGATCTGTTGCAGGAACAGCCCCGACTTTACGTTGGGGCTGTTCCTCAACTCTTGTTACGCAAATGAACTCACCGAGGCCAAAGGAGGTCGAGATTAGATGAATATACCCATCATTTGGCTCCTGCTGGCCGGTCCGGTGTGGGCCACTATCGGCGCCTGGGGCCTGCCACGAGTCTATCGGCGAAAAGGGCTGGACGACTCGCCGGCCAGGATCGTGGGCGGGCTGGGGGGGTTGACCCTGGGCCCCCTACTGTTGGCGCCACTGTGGTACTTTACTCCTGAGTTAGACCGCTGGTATTGGGCCGGCGGCCCAGGCG
>JACNHM010000518.1 GCA_014383605.1 Chloroflexota bacterium | reverse complement strand
GCCCGCTTCGGCAGCTTTGGCCTGGCCTGGCTCGCCTCGCCGGCCGGTGACATGGTGAACCGCTTCGCCCGCCGCTGGCAGCGAGAGGCCATTGAACTGCTGCTATCACCGTGGCCGCAGGAGGCGGAGACCGCCCGGACGGCGCGGCGAGAGCTGGCTCAGAGCCCCTGGACGCCGCCCCGCCTGGACGAGGAAGAGTTGCGCCCGGCCGAGGTGCAGCGGCGACTGGCACTGCCCATCGACTCCTACACCCATCCCCATCCCCTGCACCTGAGCGACTGGCGCGGTGTGTTAGATGAGGTTCACGCCGAGCGAGCGCGTGTGTTGGCCCATGTCCGCACCCCCCTCCTGCAATCGCTGGCGCAGGCATTGGACGTGTGGCAGGAGGTGGCGACCGAGCTGGTCAACAGTTGGCTAGAGCATTGGCAGGTGGGCACTGTGGTAAGGGAGAAGGGGGGACTGGCGGCCTGGAAAGAGCCACTGCCCGCGTGGAGGGAGGGCGTGGCGGCGCGAAATGAAGAGCACCGGGAGGCCCTGGCGGAGATCGAAACCGAGCGCACCAGGAGGGCCGAGCAGTTGGATGGCTTGCTGGCCCTGTTTCCCCGCCCGACGCTGGCCGGGCTGTGGAGCGTGCTGTGGCGTCCGGCACGTTGGCTGCGGTTATTGGCGGCCTATCGGCAGGTGAACGAGCAGACGCGTCGCTATCTGGCCGTGTTGGAAAGCGATCTGCAGTCCCGGATCAACCTGGCCGTGGGCGAAACCCTGGCCCGCTTCTACGCCACCGCCGTGCAGCACACGGTCGGGCAACGGGAGCGCCGCGCCGCGCTGCGGCAGGTTCTGCAGAACGTCTGCGCTGCACCACTCGCCGCCGGCTCAGAGGGGGAGCAAGAGGCTGAGGACGAGGGCGACGCCGAGCTGTGGGCGCCACTGTACGACGAATTGTACGAGGAGATGATGGGCGATGGCATCGCCGCCCTGCGTGCCTGTCTGCGCGAGCACGGCCCGCTCTCCCGCTGGCTGGACGAACGGGCGGATGTGAGTAGGGACGGGGTGACCCCGCCCGTGCTAAGCCGGGCGTTGGAGGCCCATGCTCGTCGCTGGCTGGGGGAACTGGCCCAGTGGCCGGCGGAGATGTTCCTGGCGCAGCGCTACAGCGATGATGAGCAACGCCGCACCTGGTTTGCCGACTTCCTGGCCGAGGCGGCGCCCCTGTGCCGCTTCGACCTGGCCGGCCTGACGGACGAGGAGCGAGGAGAGGTGGCTGCCGTGCGGGTGCTGGCGTTGGCTCCCGACCGGGCAGAGGGCGAGCCCAACCCGCTGGCAGCGTGTCTGCGTCGCCATCCGGAGCGGATCACGGTCATGCACCGGGAGATGCAGCAGCCGTTGGTGGCCTTCACGGCGGTGCGCAACCTGCCATGGCCAGCCCTACAAGCCGAAAAGCGAGACGAAGCTGGGCGATAGGACGGCAAGCGGTGACAGGGTCACAGGTTCCAGGGTTTCAGGTTCCAAGCGCCACGACCTCCAGAAGATCTTGTGGGCCGTCGCTCCGGGAACTGCGGCCCTGGAACAGGCCAGCTTTTCACCCGATCAAGGAGAGGAGGCCGGGAGCGATGCGTGGAGACTGGATGCCGGAAGGGGACAGCGCCTGGAGCACGTTGCGGGGCGTGTTGAGCGATCTGGATTGGGACACGGAACGGATGGAGGTGGACGAGGAACGGTTGGGGCAGGTGGCTCTGGTAGGCTTGCCAGGAGTAGGGAAATCCACCCTCTTCAACCAGTTGCAGGGATGGGAGGTCTCTGCGGTGCGGGACGCCGCTCCGCCCACCAACGGCCCCCGCCTGGAGCCTATGGGGCTCTTCACGTTGATCGATCTGTCACCGTCCACTGCGGCGGCAGAGGGCGACCCCTTCAGCTTCGAGGAGGGGCCCTGGGTTGATGATGCCTTGCTGGCCACCGTGGCCGACATGGACTTGCTGCTGTTCGTGTTCAACGGCTCGCTGGGGCTGCAGGGGGACGAATACCGCTGGCTGAGCCGCCTTCGGGCCACGGGCCGGCCGCTGCTGGCTGTGCTCAACAGGACGGATGGGCACGACGATGGCCAGACAGCGGAGGCCCAAGCCGAGCTGCGCCGACGGCTGGGCACCCGTCCGGTGAGCGTCTGTGCCCTCACGGGAGAGGGGATTCAGGAGCATCTTGTCCCCCGCATCCTGGAGTCCTGTCCTCGCCTGGCGTTGCCTCTGGGCCGGGAGATGGCCTGCTTCCGCCCTCTGGTGACGCGGCGGCTGGTGCGCCAGGCCACCGTGCTGGCGGCGTTGCTGGGAGCCGAACCGATCCCCTTGCTGGATGTGCCTCTGCAACTGGCCGCCCAGGTGCGCATGGTCATGCGGCTGGGGGAGCTGTACGACCGGCCGGGCGTGGATCGTTCCAGCAAGGAACTGGTGGCCACGGTGCTGGTGGGCGTGGGGCTCCGCTACGTGGCCCAACAGGCAGCCAAGCTGCTGCCCGTGCTGGGCTGGGCGTTGAGTGGGCTGCTGGCTGCAGCGAGCACCTGGCTGCTGGGGCAATCGGCCGTGGCCTACTTCGAGCACGGCCATGACCGCCTGCGCCTCAAACTGTGGAAGCCGGAGTGGACAGGCTGGCGGCAGAAAGCGAGAGACAAGATGCAGGGAGCAAGAGGCAAGATGTGGGAAGCAAAAGGCAGGATGCAGGCAACAGGAGCTTCGATCACAC
Organism: Chloroflexota bacterium; assembly: GCA_014383605.1. The sequence continues at coordinate 3,203 of JACNHM010000518.1, read as the reverse complement.
GGCCTATCATGAAACATGGACGACGGATCAGGCAACAGGCGAAGGAGGGTGGCGATGCTGAGGAAATGGTTGAGGGAGACCAGGCCAGATAGCCCGCCCGTGGTGGCGCGGAGTGATCCAGAGGCGCTCTTCTCGCCGGAGGCCATGCGGCGGGCCTGGCGGGTGGTGCGGGCCAACGCCGGCGCGGCGGGGGTGGATGGCGTCACCATACGACAGTTTGAAGCCGACCTGGAGGGGCAACTGGAAACGCTACGGCAGGAACTGGTACGCGGCCGATATGAGCCCCTGCCGGTGAAGCGGGTGTTGGTGCCCAAGCCCAAAGGGGATTGGCGGCCGCTGGCCCTGTGGGCGTTGCGGGACCGCGTGGCGCAGCGGGTGGTGTACGAGGCCATTGCCCCCACCTTCGAAGCGGGGTTCCGGGACTGCAGCTACGGCTTCCGGCCGGGACGAGGCGTGGAAGACGCCGTGCAAGCCGTGTTATCTCACCGCGACGCCGGTCATCGCTGGGTGCTGGATGCCGACATCGAGAAATGCTTCGACCGCATGGACAGCCGGCGGCTCATGGGCGTCCTGCACCAGCGCATCCGCGACCGGCGGCTGTTGCGGCGGATCGAAAGCTGGCTGCGCGCCCGCATCTTCAACACGCTGAGCGACGGGCGGGCGCGGGCCGGCACCTCGCAGGGCAGCGTGCTCTCGCCGCTGCTGGCCAACATCTACCTGCATCCGCTGGACGTGGCCCTGAACCGGCGCGGGTATCGGCTGGTGCGCTACGCCGATGACCTGGTGGTCTGCTGTGAACACAAGCGGGAGGCGCAGAAAGCGCGGTCGGAAGCAGCACGAACCCTGGCCCGGCTCCGGCTGAGCCTGCACGAAGAGAAGACGCGCATCGTGCATTTCGACGAAGGCTTCACATTCCTGGGCTACTTCTTCGTGCGCAACGAACACTATCGGCTTTAGTCGGGTAGTCGCTTGGTCTCTTGGTCGCGTGGTCGGTCAGCTGCATAGTCTCCTGGTCAGACCACCCTGCCAAGCAGACCTTCTGACTGCCCGATCAATTGACTACACGACCATGAATTGGGAGGTGACAAAATGAGCGTAGTGTACGTGCGAGAACAAGGGGCGGTGGTGCGGCGGCAGGGCGAACGGCTGCTGGTGACCAAGAACGAACACCAACTGATGGACATCCCTCTGATCCACCTGGAGCAACTGGCGCTCTTCGGCAATGTGCAATTGACCGCGCCGGCCATGGCCTTGCTGCTGCAGCAGGAGGTGGACGTGGTGTTCTTCTCCTCGCGGGGCAAGTTCCGCGGGCGGCTGATGCACACGGGGTCCAAGTTCGCCGAACTGCGTCATGCTCAACTGCAGCAAATGACGGACGAGGAGGTGGCCATAGGCATCGCTCGTCAGGTGGTGGCCGGCAAGCTGAGCAATCAGCGCTGGCTGTTGCAGCAGCACTCGCTTTGGCCGCAGCGGGATGGCCGGCATGTCGCCCTGGACAAAGCTGCCCAGGGTGTGGGCACAATGCTCGGCCCGGCCAGGCAGGCCCGCTCGCTGGAGTCACTGCGGGGCTTCGAGGGCAAAGCAGGGGCCTACTACTTCGCCGCCTTCAAAGCCCTGCTGTCACCCGAGTGGGGCTTCCAGGGGCGCGCCTACTACCCTCCGCCTGATCCCTTCAACGCCGTGCTCAGCTTCGGCTACTCACTGTTGCTGAAAGATGCCACGGCGGCGGTGCAGTTGGTGGGGCTGGATCCTTACCTGGGCTTCTTCCATGCTATCGCTTACGGACGTCCCTCGTTGGCGTTGGACGTGATGGAAGAATTCCGGCCGCTGCTGGTGGATACTGTGGCTCTGGAGCTGGTAAGCAGCGGCCAACTTGCAGCGGCGGATTTCGTGCGCACCGGGCGAGCGGAACGGCCCATTGAACTGGGGGACAAGGGTGTGGAGCAGTTGATCAAGGCCTACGAGGCTCGTTTGGCCTCCCGTGTGCCCCATCCTGGCAGTGGACAGCAGACGACCTACCGGCGTTGCCTGGAGCTGCAGGTGCGGCAACTGGCCCGTGTGGTCTTGGGCAAGACCAAGCGCTATCGTCCAATGGTGGTCCGCTAGCGGAGGGGCTGGCGGCCGATGGCGAATGGTCGATGGCTGGCACAGAGACAGGATGCCAGAAGCATGAAAGGGGGCAAAGCGTGCTGCGCAGAAGAGGGCGAAAGCTCCTGCTGTTCACCGATGGAGCCATCGGAGCGACGGGCGAGGCGGCAGGTCTCGGAGCGGTAGTGCGGCGACCGGATGGCCAGATCCTGGCCTGGGTCACGCGGCGGATGGGGCGCATGACCAACAACGAGGCCGAGTACGCGGCGCTGGTACTGGGACTGCAAGCGGCGCTTCGCTTCCGGCCGCAAGAACTGCACTGCTTTCTGGACAGCGAGATCGTGATGGGACAGATGCGGGGTGACTTCAGTGTTCACAGCCCCGCCCTGCGCCGTTGGCACACCCGGGCCTGTGCCGCGGCCCGTCGCCTGCCACGGGTCACCTATACGCATATCCCCCGCGAGCGCAACCGTCTGGCCGACGCGCTGGCCAACGAAGCCCTGACTGGATGGGATCCCGGATCACAAGGCGGAAAGGGAGACTAGCTGAGGAGAAGAAGATGGCTAAACAGCAGAGGCGAGCCAGCGACAAGACACCGCCGGACAAGGGAAGACGGCGCTCGCTGTTCGTGGTGGTGAGCTACGACATCCCTGACGACAAGCGGCGCACCCGGGTCATGAAGATCCTGAAAGACTACGGCGCGCACGTGCAGTACAGCGTGTTCGAGTGCGATCTGCGGCCCCAGGACCTGAAGCGCATGCGGGAGAGGCTGGACCGGCTGATCGACAAACAGCAGGATAATGTACGCTTCTATCGCCTGTGCGAAGACTGCCTGCGCCGCACGCAGATCGTGGGGCGGGAGCGGGTGGAGCCACTTAAGGACTTCTACGTGCTGTAAGGCCGGAAGGAGGCACATTTGCAGAGACGAAGGGCGTGTCGCCTTCTGGCTCATGTAGACCAGGCTCGTGTCCTGGGATGCCTCCATACACAGAAGGGTAGCACAGGGGATGCTTCTCGCACACTGAGGGCAAAGATGAACGATGCACGAATACCCACGCTGGCGGAATGTCTGGAACAGAGCCCCTGGCGTCGTCTGTGGGCCGTGGCCGTGCTGC
>JACNHM010000363.1 GCA_014383605.1 Chloroflexota bacterium | reverse complement strand
TGCGGCCCATCGAGGCGCTGCGGTACGAGTAGAGCGCAAAAAAGCACAGCCCCCTCCGCCGCTTGGGTGGAGGGGGCTGCGGTCTGTTACTAACACCTTTACTCTATCTCTGGTTCAACTTCCTCCGGTGCGAGAGGCTCCATCAGTTCCTCCTGCGCCTCCCACTCCGCCCGTTTCTCCGGATAGAGGTTGGGATCATCATCGGCCCAGGGGGCTCGCTCCAGCCGCTGTGGCTCGTATCCCAACCGCCTGGCCACCAGGCGATAGGAGAAGGCCACGTTGGCATCGCCCTCGCGCAGTTGCACCTCGAACTGGCCGGGCCTGCGGTCGCTCACGTAGACCCCAACGTCCCCATACACCTGCACGAAGACGTAGTAGGGCTCATCCAGGTTCACCGTCTGAGCGAAGATGGGGTCAATGGGCACCACTGCCACACCGTCCTGCAGCTTCCCGAAGCCATAGTCGGCGAACCACACTTCCGTGGCCTCCTCGGTGTAGAGCAGGCGAGCACCGTCGGCGGTGGGCACGATACCGTTCTTGCTTCCACCGGCCACGTTCAGTCCCGTCTTCCCCGCAGGCACGGAGATGTAGACCCCGTTGCCGTAGGCTGAGGTGAACTTCCCGGCCCAGCCGTTGGGAGAGCTGGTTGCGCCATAGACCCCCGTGGTGTTGCCGCTCGTGGCGTTGGCGTTGCCGAAGACGCCGCGGCCCTTGGTGGACTTGCTCAACCCGTAGACACCATAGGTGGTGCCGCTCGTCGCCGAGGCGTAGCCGTAGACGCCGCGGCCGCTGGTGGACTTGCTGTAGCCGTAGAGGCCATAGGTGGTGCCAGTGGCAGCGTCTGCGGTGCCGTAGACCCCCCGGCCATCGCTGGACCTGCTCAAGCCGTACACGCCGTAGGTCACACCGCTCGTCGCCGAGGCGTTGCCATAGACCCCGCGGCCGCTGGTGGATTTGCTCAGCCCGTAGAGACCATAGGTCGTGCCGCTGCTGGCGGATGAGCGCCCTCTCCGCCTCTTCCTCCGGGTCGGGAGCTTCCTGGGGTGGGTGTGGGGTGAGGAATTCCTGGGGGTCAGGCTGGGCCCGAGCGACAGCTCGCCAGATGGCTCTGGCGATGGCGGGGACGGCGTAGGTGGAGAGGGCGGTACCCCGACGGGGGTCGTAGCCCTGGAGCGCCCGCCAGAGGCCCATACGACCCGCCTGTAGGGCCTCCGCATACGAGAGATCGCCTAGCCACTGGCGGTGCACCACCCAGTGCACCAGCCCTTCGTGTTGGGCCATAGCCTGAGCGATCTCCGTCCTGTGCCGAACGGGTGGGGTTGTGGTATACTGCTTCATGGCGATTCCTCCTGTCTTGTGAGGGCGTCAGCTTGACGCCCGGCGGATAGTACCTACAGGAGGAATCGCCTAGAAAGCCAGAAAAGTCAAGAGCGTACCGCCACAAGGTACGCTCTGACATGACTTGATGGGGTTGGCAACTATCACTGCGTGGGGTTGCTTTTACCCTTTCCTACCGCTGCGCAAGCCCGCCTGAAGAACCTGTCCTGAGCCCTTCGACTCGGCTCAGGACGTACTTGTCGGAGGGCCGGTGCTGGCAGCCTGCAATGGGCCCCATCACCCAACGCCGCCTTGCCTTTCTGCTCAGAGTGTGCTACAATCACTCCAAGTGAAGGACTAGCCTCTGGGCATTGTTACTCTTCTCTCAGTAGATCTGTGAACGGACTTGGAGGTGATACCGTGAAACTGGAAGACTATTTCGATTTTCTTGCGCCCAACGACATTCGGGTGAAAGGCACACGAGTGGGCATCGAGACTATCCTGTCTGACTACCTGGATCTGGGTCTGTTTGCCGAGCAGATTGCAGCTCGCTATCGGACGCTCTCTCTCGAACAAGTGTATGCCACGCTGACCTACTACTGGCGCAATCGCCAACAGGTAGATGCCTACCTACGTTCTGTGGAGCAGGAGATGAAACGCCAGCGGCAAGAGCAAGAGTTGCACCCTTCTCCAGCCGTACAACGCTTGCGCGAGATGATCCGCCAGCGCGAGCAACGACGCAGTCAATTGGCTTCTACCGCATGAGTACAATTCGCTTTCTACTGAGAGAATCCGAGAGGTGAGACGATGAAACTGGAAGACTACTTTGATTTTCTGGCTCCCAATGACATTCGCTTGAAAGGACACCGCGTAGGCATTGAGACCATCCTCTTCGATTACCTGGATCAGGGGTTGAGCGCCGAGGAAATCGCTCTGCGCTACCCAACCCTGCTACCGGAACAGATCCACGCTACCCTCGTCTACTACTGGCGTCACCAGACAGAGATAGACGCCTACCTGCAGGCGGCCAGAGAACATGAAGAACGCATGATCCGTGAACAGGAACTCCATCCCTCTCCGGCAGTCAAGCGGTTGTACCGGCTCATCCAGCAGCGTCACGCGGCTGTCACACCATGAGCCAGCCTTGCTTCTTGCTGGACGAGAACATGGCTCACCACACCGTCCGCAAACTGTTGCTCCGGCGCGAGCCAGAAATACGCATCCTGGCCATCGGTCAGCCAGGTGCGCCCCCCTTAAGTGCACCGGACCCCGAGTTGCTGATCTGGGCTGAGGAACACCATTGCTTGCTGGTTACCAGGAACCGGGCAAGTATGCCAATGCATTTGCGAAATCACCTGGCCGCCGGGCGGCACGTACCTGGGGTTCTCATCGTGCCGCAGCGCATGCCACCTTGGCGAGTCAGTGACCAGTTGTATCTGATCTGGGGTGCCAGCCTGCCGAACGAGTACCAGGATCAAATCGTGTACCTGCCCCTGCGTTAAGCGGTGTTGCACCATTCTCAAAAAAAGCGCAGCCCCCTCCGCCCAAACGGCGAAGGGGGCTGGTTGTTTCAGAGAGACCTGATATGTGACCTTCGTCATGGTTCCAGGACTGACCAATGGCACTTACGCGGCCAGCCGTTTTCTGGTAGTATAGAGCACAACAGAGAGGACGAAATCTTCGCCAGGCTTGCTGACTTGCCCTTGGACGGATTCGCCAGTATACTGTGGCTCTCAAGGAGAAGCGATACCATGTTCGGGAAGATGAGAGACTTCAGAAAGAAACACAGGAGTTGGCAGTTCCACTACGATGCCTTGGCTCCCAAGGTGGGAGACGTGGCCCCGGACTTCGAGCTGCGGGACGTGAACGGCGAGAATCCCGTGCGTCTGTCGGACTTTCGCGGCCAGAAGCCGGTGGCGCTGATCTTCGGCAGTTTCACCTGACCGCCCTTCGCCGATGGGACCGTGCGTCTCCACGACCTCTACGCCCAGTATCACGACCGCGTGCAGTTCCTGACCATCTACATCCGCGAGGCGCACCCGGTGGATGGATGGTGGCTGGGCGGCGGACTGCCGGGGCTGTTGTTCAGGATCAGGAAGTCCAAAGCGGCGACGGATGTGTACGATCCGCAGACCATCGAGGAGCGGCGGGCGGTGGCTGGGCAGTGCGAGACCGCCTTGCAGTACGGCATCTGCACCTACGTGGATGAGATGGGCGATGCCGTGAACAAGGCCTACGCCGCCTATCCCACCCGCTTGTACCTGGTGGGACTGGACGGCCGCGTGGTCTACGCCGGGGGATTGGGGCCATTCGGCTTCAAGCCAGCGGAACTCGGACGGGCTATTGAGGAATATCTCAGACGAACGTAGGCAAAAGCAGCACATGAACAATCTCAGGCGAGTACTGAAGTTCCTTGAACCGTACAGACGGCAGGCCATCCTGTCCATGCTGCTGTTGCTGGGCGTGGTGGTGGCTGACCTGGTGGTGCCCCGCCTGACCCAGCGGATCATAGACGAGGGCGTGGCCAAGCAGGACATGGGGATGATCCTTACCACCTCCCTGCTGATGCTGGGGGCTGCTGTGTTGAGCGCCCTGTTTTCCGTTGGCAACACGGTGCTTTCGGTGCGCGTGGCCATGAGCGTGAGTGCCGACTTGCGCAGCGCGCTCGTGCGCCAGGTGCAGACCTTCTCCTTCGGCAACCTGGATCGCATCCAGACGGGCCAACTGCTGGTGCGCGCCACCAGCGACGTCAACCAGGTGCAGATGATCGTGCAGATGGCCTTGCGCATCCTGACCCGGGCGCCGCTGTGGATGCTCGGCAGCGTGGTCATGCTGATTGCCACAAGCCGGCAGCTGGCCCTGCTGATGCTGGCCTTGCTGCTGGTCATCGGGGGCATCATCGGCTTCTTCCTGGTCAAGGGGCGACCACTCTTCCTGTCGGTGCAGCAGAAACTGGACCGGCTGAACCAGGTCATGCAGGAGAATCTGGCGGGCGTGCGCGTGGTCAAAGCGTTCGTGCGCGACAGACACGAAAACGCGCGCTTCGACCAGGTCAACCGTGATTTGACGGCTGAGAACATCAGGGTCATGCAACTCATCGCCACCCTGATCCCCACCATGATGTTCCTGGTCAACGCCGGCGTGGTGGGTGTCGTCTGGTGGGGCGGCCGCTCGGCCATCATCGGCGATTTCACCGTGGGCCAGATCATGGCCTCGATCAACTACATGTCCTTTTCGCTCTTCCCGATGATGATGCTGGGCGGGATGATCGGGCCGATCTCCGCCGCCGATGCCTCCGCCGGGCGCATCTGCGAGGTGTTGGACAGCACGCCGGAGGTGCAAGAACGACCGGATGCGCAACCGCTGCTGAAAGTCGCTGGACGGGTGGCGTTCGAACACGTCTGTTTCAGCTACAACCACGACTGCTCCGAGCCTGTGCTGGAAGACATCAATCTGGTGGCCGAGCCAGGGCAGACGGTGGCCATCCTGGGGGCGACCGGTTCGGGCAAATCCAGCCTGGTGCACCTGATTCCCCGCTTCTACGAGGCCGGGCAGGGACGCGTGACCCTGGACGGCGTGGACGTGCGCGACATCCCGATGGACGATCTGCGTGCTCAGGTGGGCATCGCCCTGCAGGAGGCGGTGCTGTTCAGCGGCACCATCGGCGACAACATCCGCTACGGTCGCCCCGACGCCACGGACGAAGAGGTCACCGCCGCGGCCAAAGCCGCGCAGGCTCACGATTTCATCGCCGCCTTCCCCGATGGCTACGACACGCCGGTTGGCCAGCGAGGGGTGAACCTCTCCGGTGGCCAGAAGCAGCGCATCGCCATCGCCCGCGCCCTGCTGGTGCAGCCGAAGGTGCTCATCCTGGACGACAGCACCAGCTCTGTGGACGTGGAGACGGAAGCCAGGATCCAGGACGCGCTGGAGGAACTGATGGCCGATCGCACCAACCTTGTGATCGCCCAGCGCATCAGCACCGTGCTCAACGCCGACAAGATCGTGGTGCTGGATCGGGGACGGATCGCCGCCCAAGGCACGCACGCCGGACTGATGGCCTCCAGCCCCATCTATCGGGAGATTTACGAATCGCAGTTGGGGAACGGAGCGATGGCCGATGGCTAATCCACAGGCTAATCGGCCATCTGGCCAACCCACCGCCCCACCGGCCACCGGCTTGCCCGGACCGGGCGGCAGGCACATGGGCGCAACCATCGAGAAAGCCCGCGACGTGCACGGCACGCTGCGCCGCCTGCTGGACACCCTGCGTCCTTACAGATGGGCGCTGATCAGCGTCTTCGCCCTGGTGACTGCCGGCACGCTCCTGGAACTGCTGGCACCTTTCCTGATGGGCCTGGCCATTGACAGGTTCATCACTGCTGGCGATCTGGCCGGGTTGCTGCGCCTCAGCGCGCTGATGCTGGGGGCCTACGCCGGCGCTTGGCTGACCAGCGCCGGCCAGAGTGTGATCATGGCCAGGGTTTCCCAGAAAGCGATGCGCAGCCTGCGCGGCGACCTCTTCGAGCACTTGCAGACGCTCTCGCTCAGCTTCTTCGATCGCCATCCGCACGGCGAGCTGATGAGCCGCCTGACCAACGACCTGGATGCTATCAGCCGCGTGCTCT
>JACNHM010000516.1 GCA_014383605.1 Chloroflexota bacterium | reverse complement strand
TGCATCTTGCATCTTGCATCTTGCATCTTGCATCCTGCATCTTGCATCTTGCATCCTGCATCCTGCATCTTGCATCTTGCATCCTGTACCGTCTCCAGGCATGAGGTGAGTCGTGACCCTTCGACGCCACTGGTATGTTTGGTTGATATTTGTCATCTTGGCGCTGGCATTGGCTGCCGGCGCCAGCTTCGCCGCGCTCGTCGCCGATCTTCCTTCTCCGGATGAGGCCCTCAGCCGCGCTGCTGCGCCCAGCACGCTCATCTTCGACCGCCACGGTCGCCTGCTCTACGAGGTCATTGACCCCGAAGGCGGCAAGCACGTCCCCTTGTCGCTGGAGGCCTTCCCCGCCGCCTGCCGCCAGGCCACCATCGCCACGGAGGACGCCAACTTCTATCGTCACCCTGGCGTGGACCTCGTGGCCATCCTGCGCTCGGCCTGGCTGAACTACCGCAGCGGCGAAACGGTCAGCGGGGCCAGCACGCTCACGCAGCAGGTGGCCCGCACCCTCCTGCTGGAGCCGGAGGAACGCTACGAGCGCAGCTACCGCCGCAAGCTGCGGGAGGCCTGGCTGGCCTGGCGGCTGGAACGACGCTTCAGCAAGGACGAGCTGCTGGCGCTCTACCTCAACCAGACCTACTACGGCCACTTCGCCTACGGCATGGCCGCGGCGGCTCAGGCCTACTTCGGCAAGCCCGTCGGCGAGCTGGACCTGGCCGAGTGCGCCCTGCTGGCTGGGCTGCCCCAGTACCCCGCCGGCTACAACCCGCTGGAAAACCCGTCGGCGGCCAAAGTCCGCCAGGCCATCGTCTTCGATCTGATGGTGCGGCACGGCGTCCTGACCCCGCAGGAGGCGGCGCGGGCCAAGACGGAGCGACTGCAATACGCCGCCACGCCCTTCCCCATCGAGGCTCCTCACTTCGTGATGGTCGTGCTGGCCGAGCTGGAGAGGGATCTGGGAACCGAGACGCTGCGGAGCGGCGGGCTGCGGGTGGTCACCACGCTCGACCTGGACTGGCAGGAGCAGGCGGAGGCCATCGTCCAGCGCCGTTTGCAGCAGTTGGCCGACGATCCCGACGCCCCGCCCGGCCGCCGCGTGGACAACGCCGCGCTGGTGGTGCTCGACCCGCGCAGCGGCGCGGTGCGCGTCATGCTCGGCAGCCCTGACTACTTTGACGCTCGCATCCACGGCGCTGTCAACGGCGCCCTGAGTCCCCGTCAGCCTGGATCGGCCATCAAGCCGCTGACCTACGCCGCGGCCTTCGATCCTGCCCGCGCCGAAGCTGCCGGCCGTGCCATCTTCACCCCGGCCACGCTGATCAGCGACGTGCGCACCTCCTTCCCCACCCGCGAGGGCACCCCCTACGTGCCGCTGAACTACGACCTGCGCTTCCACGGCCCTGTGCTGGTGCGCCAGGCCTTGGGCTCCTCCTTCAACGTCCCCGCCGTCAAAGTCCTCCAGCACATCGGCGTGGACGAGCTGATCCGCCAAGCCCGCGAGCTGGGCATCACCACCTTCAACTCCGACGGGGAATTCGGCCTGGCCCTCACCCTGGGCGGCGGCGAAGTGCCCCTGCTCGAACTCACCGCCGCCTTCGCCGCCTTCGCCAACGGCGGCCTACGCGTCCAGCCCGCAGTCATCGAACGCGTCGAGACACTCTCCGGTCAGCAGTTAGCCATCGGCGAACACGCAACACGCAACACGCATTACGTTTCACGTTTCACGTTTCACGCATCACGTATCACGCATCACGTCCTGTCTCCCCAAGTCGCCTACCTCATCACCCACATCCTCTCCGACGATTCCGCCCGCATCGCCGGCTTCGGCGAGGGCAGCGTCTTGCACCTCACCCGTCCGGCGGCGGCCAAGACCGGCACCACCACCGACTGGCGGGACAACTGGACCATCGGCTACACGCCGGAACTGGTGGTTGGCGTCTGGGTGGGCAACGCCGACAACGAGCCTATGCGCGGTGTGAGCGGCGTGGACGGCGCGGCGCCCATCTGGCGCGACGTCATGGAGACGCTGCTGCGCGACCGCCCGCCGCTGCCGTTTCCTCGGCCGGAGGGGTTGGTGGAAGTGGAGATCTGCGCCGATTCGGGCTTCCTTCCCGGCGAGCACTGCCCCCGCCGTCGCACGGAATTGTTCATCGCCGGCACGGAGCCGCCGGACACCTGCTCCATGCACCAGCTCGTGCGGCTGGACGCGCGCACCGGCCAGTTGGCCGACGACGCCACGCCGCCCGAACAGATCGTGGAGCGCGTCTACTTCGTCCTGCCCGCCGACCTGCAGGATTGGGCGCGAGAAGAGGGCATCCCCCAGCCGCCACGGCTACAGAATGGGCAACCAGCAGTCACGGATCACGGATCACGGATCACGGTTCAGGTTGCCTCTTGCCTCTTGCATCCTGCCTCTTGCCTCGTGCTGACCAGCCCCGATCCTCTGAGCCATTTCCGCCTGCGGGCCGGCTTGCCGCGGGACGCCCAGCGCATCGAGGTGGCCGCCCGGCCGGGCGATGGCGTGGCCCTGGCCCAGGTCACCCTGCTGGCCGATGGGGAGCCGCTGGCCACGCTGGCCGCGCCGCCCTACCGCGCCTGGTGGCCGCTGACGCCGGGAGCGCACGAGTTTCAGGCCGTGGGGATGGACGCCGAGGGACAGGAGCTTGCCAGCGCCCCCGTGCGCATCACGGTGAGCGAGTAGCTTTGTCATGCTTTTGGCGGTGTGGTATAATTGAACAAAGGAGCTACCTGGCTCCCGATGTGAGGAGTGCGCATTCGTGTGACAGAGGGGGGAATGGATCAAACCCTGCCAAAGCTGTTGGCATGAACGAGCGAGGTAGAGAAACATGAAAATCAGAGTGCTGGGGTATGACCCTGAAGCAGATGAACTGGATTTGCTGATCAACGTGGAATCGCCAGTGGCAGCCGAGGCGGTGCCAGTTGATCTTGGAGTCTACATCCGTCGAGAGCGAACCACCGGGCAAGTGGTAGGCGCTTTCATTCGCGGCTATTCAGCGTTCTTACAAGAGATTCGAGCTGGGCGATCGCTTCCCACCGAACAGGCAGCCGCTGCAGGCTTGTTGGACGAACTTCAAGCCATCATTGCTTGGCAGCGCGAGGTTGATACCCTTTCTCAGGGCTTACTGCAACGTCTGGGCAGCCTGGCACGGCAGCTGGAGTTCCTGGGAACCCTGCTAGTGCCTCAACTTGCCCAACACCCTTCTGTCACGCCCGCACCCGACCTGGCTGTGCGTGAGAGAGGAGTTGAGTATCGCATTACAAAGCAAGGTGAAAGCAAGATGAGTGCTGGCGCAACAATGATCGAGAAGCGGGTCACTCTCTCACCAGAGAGCGCGGCTCGTCTGAGTGCTGTCGCTCGAGCGCAGAGAGTGAGCGAAGAAGAGGTCATTCGACGGCTGATTAGCATCTTTCTGGCTTGCGCAGGCATCCAGGCAGAGGAAGTATCCCGTCGTGAGTGGCAAGCGCTGGGCATGGCCGCCTTTGAGCGAGCCTGGGATAACGAAGAAGACGCCATCTACGACAACTGGAGAGAGCTGTATGGTGTTTCAGAGGGGTGAGGTCGTCTTGCTGTCGTTCCCATACACCGATTTGAGCGCGACCAAGGCGCGGCCGGCAGTGATCATCAGCAGTGATGAGTATCACGTGGCAAACAGGGACATCCTGGTAGCCTATGTTACCTCGCAAATCCAGCAGGCTGATCCCTGGCTGGACTACCGCTTACAAAATTGGGCGACTGCTGGCCTACTGAGGCCATCGTTGGTCAAACCCCGTTTGGCAGCCATTGACCCTGCTCTGGTTCGCCACACTATCGGCTCATTGACGTCTCGTGATCTTGCAGAGGTTGATCGGCGGTTGCGGCGCGCTATGGCTCTCACTGAGACAGCGCTTTATGACATCGCCGAAATGGATCTGACGCAGCAACCAGCAATTGCTGTACAGGCTCTGGCTGAGAAAGCTATTGTGGCTGTGCTCAGCTTCGCCGCTGCTGGTGACGCTGCCGTTGCCCCTGATCAGTTGCGGGCGTTGATGGCGTAGGGTGTTCTGAAAACCATGGCCGAGAAAGCGACGTCAACCCAGCGTCCCTACTTCTTCTGGGACTACGATATCACTGAAGAGGACATCCGCCAGATTCTGCGCGGGGACAACGAGGTGGAGAAGGCCTGGGTCATCACCCGCATCCTGGAGTACGCCCACTGGGAGGACATCTGGGGCTACCTCACCCTGGACGACGTGCGGGAAAACTTTGAGCAGTTGCATTTCCGCTGGCCTCAGGATCGGGATCTGTGGGCCTATGCCCTGGAACGGTGGTCGCGTCATGACTAACGGCTTCCTGACTCCGCTGCAATACGGTTTCCTGCAACGCTTCTTCAGCCTCGACATAGGCCAACGGTTCTTCCTCACTGGCGGAACGGCCCTGGCTGCCTTTCACTTGCACCACCGGCTCAGCGATGACCTCGACCTTTTCACTCTCGACGGAGAGGCGCTGGCGGACGTGGACCGGAAGATCGAGGGACTGGCAGCCGAGTTGCACTGCACCATCGGACGGGCCAGGCGGGCAGAGCACTTTCGGCAGTTCCTGTTGTTGCCCCGGGCTGAGGAGATGGAGTCGCCGTTGCAGGTTGATCTGGTGCACGATGTAGGCCCGCAGTACGGCGAGCGGCAGGTGGTTGAAGGCATCATCGTTGACACTATCGAGAACATCGGGGCCAACAAAATCACCGCCATCCTGGGGCGCACGGCCAGCAAGGACTTTGTTGACCTCTACTTCATTCTGCAAGCTGGCTATGACTTCGGCGAGCTGTTCAGGATGGCTCAACAGAAGGACCTGGGCCTCATTGAGTTCTACTTCGTCTATGCGCTCCTGCAGGTCAACAAGCTCACCCGTTTGCCGGAGATGAAGAAGCCGATGGACCTGCCAACGCTGCAAGCGTTCTTCACCGCTCTGGCCCACGAGATGCTTGACCGGCTTAACCCGGAGGAGGTGTAAGAAGCCATGAGTGTGACTGTTAGCCCTACGACCCTGCTGGAAAGCCTCGCGGAGAAGGAAGTTGTGTTGTTGCCTCTGGACAGGTATCAGGAATTGGTGAGCAGAGCTGAAGAACCAGCCCGCCAGCAGCCGTTTGCAGAAGTCCTGGCCTTCCGTCAGATGCTCAGCCGTATCCCTGCAGCGGAAGCGATTTTGGCCAAGCGGTTGCCCACCGGGTACCGGATTTGGACGGTGACAGACACTCCTGACGAGGAAATCATGAACGCTATCTACTGGCGTGAATGGGAATTGATGGAGCGTTTTCCTGAGACCGATTTTGACTTCCATCTGCTGCGCCTCTGCGGTCAACCTTTGACCACTCTGGTGACCCTGGCCGATTTTGACATCCACCTACCTTTGCACAGGGAGCACCACTATGCCTAGCGAGAGAACACACCACAGGCTGGTTCAGCACAACAGGGACTTCCTGGGCACTTTCGCCCTGGACACCACACCCTATCGAGACTGGGCCGTGACCGTGATGTTCTACGCGGCGTTGCATCTCGTTGAGTGTTACCTGGCTCGTAAGGATCTACACCCTTCTGACCATACTGTTCGCGATGCCTACTTGCAGAGAACGGCCGGGCTCAAGCCTATCTGGACACAATACCGGCGTTTGAAGGACGAAAGCCAAAGCGCTCGCTACGAGGGCGCGACCTTTACTGCTGCCGAAGCGCAGCGATTGCGCACTCTGCTAGCGGAGATTGAGGCCCATATCACCACATTGTTGTCGAAACAATCTTCCCCGCCTGTACATCTGTAAAGAGAGACACATAAGAATGACACTCTGATCTGACAAAGATCTATTTCGCGGGAATGTTGCGGCAGATCAGCAGACACACCTGTCGAGAGCTTCAAGCAAGCGTGGGCTGAAGAGCGCATTCCCGCCAGGCACAGCTACGAGGTCGAG
>JACNHM010000431.1 GCA_014383605.1 Chloroflexota bacterium | reverse complement strand
TACCGTGGCCTCACCCTGAACAAGGTCTGGGAACTGTGCGGCGGCTCAGAAGAGGACACAGCAGCCGTGCTGGTGGCCGAGGACGGCATGACCATCGAGGTCGCCGCTGCCGACCTGACGGAATGGCCCATCATGCTGGCCTATCAAGTCGGCGGCAAGGATCTCATCAAAGACCTGGGCGGCCCCGTCAAGCTGGTCTTCCCTGCCGAAGCGTCGGACACCTATCCCAAAGAGATGTGGATGTGGTGGGTGGCCGAGGTGCAGATTAAGTGATCTGCACTGACGAAGTACCCTCCCCGCAGGCCCCGCCTCGGGGAGGGTACTTTTCAGGAGTGATCCCTTGACAAGGCAGAGTTTCCGTGATATATTTTCGAGTAGCCCTGCACACGGTACATCTCCACCACCGCTTGTGCCCGCAGGTGCTGCACCACAATCTGGCGCAGGAATTGTTGTTCAGTCTTCTGCGTGACGAATATGGCCTGACGCTGGCTCGTGCCGAGGAGCAGGTATACGCCACCCTGGCAAACCAGCGCGAGATGGAACTGCTGAACCTTTCCTACCCCGCCGCCGTGTTACGCACGGAGCGCACAACCTTCCTGGACACAGGCGAGGTGATTGAGTTAGCAATCGCAACTTACTGCGGGGAGAGGTGTTACTGAATATGGTCAACATCGTAATAATCTCCCACGGTGATCTTGGCGACGCGCTGATCCGGGCGACCGAGATGATCACGGGACCGACGGAGCGTCTCTTCTCCGTTCCACTCCTGCCCGATGAGAGTCCTGAAGGATTTGGGGAGAAACTAGCCGGAGTGCTGCGAGAGATCGAGGACGAGAAGACGCTGGTGTTGATTGATCTGTTGGGCGGGACACCGTGCAACGTGGCGGCTCGCCAGGTGCTCCAAGGTAACATCGAGTGCGTAACCGGGGTAAACCTCCCGATGCTGCTGGAACTGGTCACCTCGCGCGACTATGCTTCGCTATCGGAACTGGCCGAGACCATCACTCAAGCGGGCCAGCAGTCAATCAAGAATCTGGGGCCGATGCTGAGGAAGTAGCAAGTGTGCAAAGAATAAGGAGGTGAAATTATCGAAGAATTGGGACTGGTACGGATTGACGATCGTCTGATTCATGGGCAAGTCATCGCAGTGTGGTGCAAGCACCAGCGGTTCACCCGCATCGTCATCGTGGACGACGGCGTGGCGGCGGATCTGTTCATGCAGGAAGTGCTGAAGCTGGCCGCGCCCCCAGGCATTCAGGTGGATGTGTTCTCGATCGAGGAAGGCATCGAGACCCTGGGCCAGGACACACCGGGCCGAGGGACGATGATGGTGCTGCTGAAGTCGCCCCTGGCAGCGAAGCGCCTCTACGACGGTGGGCTGAAGTACAGTGCGCTCAACATCGGCGGGATCGGCAGCGCGCCGGGGCGCAAGAACATCTTCAAGAATATCTCTGCCTCGAAAGAAGAGATCGTTATCCTCAGTCACCTAATGGACAAGGGGGTGAAGATCACCCTCCTGACGGTGCCAGGCGAGAAGTCCAAAGCGTTTTCAGACCTGGTCAGCAAATTATAGTCTGTCAAATCGAAAGGAGAAATAGCAATGAAGGTAAATAGAAAGCAAGTCAGCGTAGCGATGGTCGTCAGCCTGATGTTGATGCTAGTGAGCTTCGTTGTGGTCAGGGCCGCTCCGCTGGCGCAGGAAGAACCCGTGCGCATGAACTTCCTGATGGCTGCCATCATCGGCATACTGTATTACCTGGCTCTCTCGCCCTGGTTTGCCAACCTGGGTTTCACCGTACTGTACCGCCCGCTCGTCGCCGGGATGCTGGTCGGCCTGGTGATGGGGCGGCCCGGCGAGGGAATCGCCATCGGCGCCAACATCAACGTGCTGTACCTGGGGTGGATCTCAGCGGGAGGCTCGTTGCCTGGCGACCCCGGACTGGCCGGCTACCTGGGTACAGCGCTGGTGCTGGGTGGTGGCTTGGATGTAACGGCCGCACTTGCGCTGGCTGCGCCGCTGGGTTTGCTGGGTGGCCTGACCTGGTCGCTGCGCATGTCTCTGTGTTCGATCATTCCGCACTGGGCGGATCGGTTTGCCGAAGAGGGGAACATCATGGCGGTGGCGCGGAGCAACTATATCTACTCGCAGCCATTCCTGTTCGTGCTCTACGCTGTGCCGGTCGCGCTGGCGGCGTGGCTGGGCTCGGGGGCAGTGGCAGAGGCGCTGGGGTGGATCGCGCAGCACGCCATCTGGGTGATGTCTGGGCTGTTTGCCGCCAGCGGCATGCTCGCGGCCCTCGGTATCGCGCTTAACCTCAAGTTCCTCCTCCGGGGCAACGTCTGGCCCTACTTCTTCATCGGCTTCCTGATCACCTCGATGATGGGTGGCGGCGTGAACCTGCTGGTGCTGGCGATCATCGGTGCCTGCGTGGCGTTCATACACGTGCTGTTCACCGAAGGGATGGCCGGCGCGCAGCCTGCCGGGGCCGCCGAAGAACGCGAAGCCCCTGGGCTGCTCACGCGGAATGACGTCTTCAGAGCCTGGCTGCGCTGGCTCTTCTTCTCACACGCCTGCTACAACTGGGAGCGTATGCAGGGGTTGGGCTTCGCGCAGAGCATGACCCCCATCATCGAGAAGTTGTACAAGACCAAGGAGGACATCACCGCCGCGCTGAAGCGTCACCTGGTCTTCTTCAACACTCAGCCGGACATCGGCGGTATGATCCACGGGGTGGTCATCGCCATGGAGGAGGAGCGCGCGGCTGGGGCCGATATCAGCGACGATGCCATCAACAGTGTTAAGACCGGCCTGATGGGCCCGATGGCAGGCATCGGGGATACAATCCAGCAAGGCATCGTGATCCCCATCGCGCTGGCCATTGGCATGGGCATCGCGACGGGCGGGGCCGTTGGTACCGCGACCACTGGCAACATTCTCGGCCCTCTCTTTTTCTTCGTCATCGTGGCGGCCTTCGTCTGGGGCATCGGCTGGCTGGTCTGGTGGCAAGGGTATCAGCAGGGGCGCTCTGCCGTGACCAACATCCTGAGAAGCGGCACGCTGAACCGCGTCATCGTCGGCGCAGGGGTGTTGGGCAACTTCATCATGGGCGCACTGGCCGTCAGCTTCGTCAGCCTCTCAACCCCGGTGGCCTTCATGATCGGCGGCACCTCGTTCGAGCTCCAGGCGGTACTGGACAGTTTCATGCCCAACCTGCTGCCGCTGCTGCTGGTCTTGCTCATCTGGTGGCTGTTGGCGAAGAAGAACGTGTCGCCCACAACGATCATGATTGTCGTGATCCTGGTCGGCGTGCTGGGTTCCTACCCCTTATGGCCGGGCATTAATGCAGAGACAGGTGAGGCCATCAAGGTGGGGCTCTTCGGCTAGCGACTGGGTCACGTGAGACGTGAAACGTGATGCGTGATTCATGTTTCACGTTTCACATTTTATGAGCAGGAATGGAACACAGAAAGGAAAGAAGCGATGATCGGACTTAAAACTCACCGTTGGAACCACATCTTTCGCGCGGATGGCAAAACGCTCATATTCGCGATGGACCACGCTGGCGCATTTGGCATGATGGAAGGGCTGGAGAAGCCGGGCGAGGTCATCCGCAAGGTCCGCGCCGGCGGTGCGGATGCCATCCTGACCACTTATGGCGTCTGCACGCGGTTCGCCGAGGACATCGGGGCACTGGGGCTCATCCTGCGGGTGGACGGCGGCAGCACGCTGCTGGCCAAGGAGCGCGGCCCTATGCAACTGGTATACGACGTCTACGACGCACTGCGCATCGGTGCCGATGCTGTCGGGACGATGGGCATGCCGGGCTCCCAGTTTGAGGCGGACATGCTGCCGTATCTATCCGAGTTGGTGGCCCAGTGCACAGAGTGGAACGTGCCTTTGATGGGCGAGATGCTGCCTGGGGGTTTTGAGAATCCGGCCGAGTGGTGGACACCGGAGAACATCGGCCATGCATGCCGCATCGGTGCGGAATTGGGAGTGGATTTCATCAAAACCACCTACACTGGGGATGTGGAGAGTTTCCGCAGGATCGTCGAGCAGGTATACGTGCCCATCGTCGTTCTGGGAGGCAGCAAATCCAGAGACCCCCGCGACTTGCTGGAGGGTATCTACGACGCGATGCAGGCCGGTGCGAGCGGCGTGGCGGTCGGTCGGAACATCGCTCAGTACCCTGAGCCTGACAAGATGACGGCGGCTGTCGCGGCCATCATCCACGAAGGGACAACGGTGGACGCCGCGCTGGAATATCTCACGTAGAGAAACCAGGTTTTTCGGAAAAACCTGGTTTCTGGGCCTACCAACAAAGGAGTCATCAGTGATGCGAACATACAAGCGAGCAGTCTTCGTCGGACCTGGGCAGATCCGTTTTGACGATGTGCCTATCCCTGAACCCGACCCCCGCCAGGCGCTGGTCAGGGTGAAAGCGTGTGCGCTCTGCACGTGGGAGCAGCGGATGTATACGGGTGAGGAGCCCTATTATCCCTTAGCCGGTGGGCACGAAGTTTCGGGTGAATTGGTCAAACTTGGCAGCCAGGTCTACACCGACGCGCAGATCGGCGACCGGGTGATGGCCTCACCGCTGACCCGCTGCGGTCACTGCGAGTCGTGCCGGCGTGGCATGGATAACATCTGCGACAACCTGCGCAAGCCCTTCCGCGAAACGGACGTGCCTGGCCCTGCTGGCCTGGCAGGGTATATACTACTCGATGATTATCAACTCTACAAGGCCAACAACGAGACGCCGTTCGAGGAGATTTGCCTGGCGGAACCGTTGGGATGCGTCATCCGCAGCGTGCGCAAGGCTCGGGTCGAGCGGGCCGACAACGTCGTCGTCGTGGGGGCGGGCATCATGGGTATGCTTCATCTGGTGCTGGCCAGGCAGATTGGCGCCCGGGTGATCGTCAGTGAGCCGAACCCCGAACGCGCCGCCTTCGCCAAGAAGATGGGCGCCGATGTCGTCATTGATCCGAACCGGGACACCTTCGCTGACCAGGTGAAGGCACTGACCGGCGGTCGTGGCGCGGATGTGATCTTCTGTGCGGTGAGCGTTGCCTCGACAGTGGAGCAGGCGGTGGAAGCAGTCGCCAAGGGGGGGCGTGTCCACGTCTACGCCGGCATTCACCCGCGTGGCACGAAGATCTCCATTGACCCCAACCTGTTCCATAGCGATGAGATTGTGCTGACGGGTACGATGAGCCAGGACAAAGAGGACGTGCTTCAGGCCGTGCGGATGATCTCCAGGGGGCTAATTGACCTCAAACCGTTCATCTCGCTGGTGCTGCCCTTCGAGAGGTTAGAGGAAGGGTTGCAGGCGGCACTGGGACGCGATACGTATCGCGTCGTGATTACGATCTAGCCTGTGCCCAGAGTCCAGCCATGAGCTTCTTTAGGCAGAGCATTGAAAACAGCTTACGTTGATCTCTCGCCAGGAACAATCCGCGTCGTTCCCACGGACCCAGACCTGTTGGAGCGTTTCCTGGGCGGACGAGGCCTGGGAGCCGCACTCCTCTTCCGCCACCTGGCCGATCCATCCAATCCCCTGTCGCCCGAAAACCCGCTCATCTTTGCCACCGGCCCGCTGACCGGCACCCCCTGGCCGGCCGGCGCTCGCTATCACGTCACCTTCCACTCCCCGCTCACGGGCGTCTATGGCTACGCCAACGCTGGTGGCTTCTTCGGCCCTGCCCTGCACCGCGCCGGGTACGACGCGCTCGTCATCACCGGCTGCGCCGACCACCCTGTCTACCTGGAGGTGACGCCGGAGGGTGTCGCCATCCGGCCTGCCGACCACCTGTGGGGCCAGGGCACCGAGGCCACTCACGACGCCCTGGCAACTGGCAAGGCACGCGTGGCCTGCATCGGGCCGGCAGGGGAGCGTGGTGTGCGCTTCGCTGCCATCATCAACGACGGGGGTCGGGCGGCAGCCCGCTGTGGCGGCG
>JACNHM010000172.1:3288-5970 GCA_014383605.1 Chloroflexota bacterium | reverse complement strand
GAGCCGTTTGAGTTGGACAGCATTGTTGTGGGCGACTCCCTGAACGTCATGCGGCAGATGCCGGATGGGTGTGTGGATTTGGTGGTGACCGATCCACCTTATAACTTGGGTATAGATTACGGTGCTCAGGTAGATGACAACGTTCCATTAAGTGAATATCGTTCCTGGCTCAGAGGGCACATCAGCGAGGCGGAGAGGGTTTTGGTGGATGGTGGATTGCTATTCATGTGGCAGTCTATGAAACATCTCCGTGAGGTTTGGCAGGACTACCCTAAAGCCAGGTGCATGGCCGTATGCAATAATTTCGTGCAGATTTATGGCATCTCTGTTGAGTACGCCTTTGATCCTGTTCTGTTTTGGCACAAGGGCGAGAGGGGTAGAAAAGGACAAGGGGCCGGCCTCAACCGAGATTGGTTCCTGAGCAATACAGCTAGTAATAAGACCCGTATCAAATGGCATCCATGCGGCAGGCCACTAGATGTGGTGAATTACCTTGTGGATCAATGGAGCAGGGAAGGCGACCTTGTCTTCGACCCCTTCATGGGATCGGGCACAACCGCCGTCGCTGCCAAGAAATTAGGCCGACACTACTTCGGCTGCGACATCAACCCGGACTACGTGCGCATGGCAAACGAGAGGGTGGCGCAGGTGGACGGCACACAACTGGAGCTGATACCATGAGAATCGCCTGGGGCTACACGGCCACACCTGACCAACCGCATGGCTACTCGGTCATCGCCAAGATGCTGCCCGAGGCGCTGAACGACGCCGGAGCGACCTGGATTGCCGGATGGGAGTTTGACTGGGACGTGCGGGTGATCATCTCCCAGCCGGTGAGCTGGGTAGCGGGACGCAACAGCAGCGAGGACGTGGTGTGGCACACCATGTATGAAGCCTGGCCGCTGGTGCCGGGGTGGGCCGGCGTGCTCAACCGGGTGCGGGCCGTGTGGGCGCCGTCGCAGTGGGTCAAATGGCTGTTCGAGGATGCCGGCGTGACCGTGCCCATCGGGGTGTGCGGCTACGGCGTGGATCACGAAGCCTTCTATCCTGTACAGCGCACGACGGACGGCCCGATGCGCTTCCTGGCCTGGGCCAGGGGGTTGGTCAGCCGCAAGAACGTGCTGGGGGCCATCCGGGCCTTCCTGGCCGCCGAGCCCATCGACGCCGTGCTGGAGGTGAAGCTCAACCTGGACGACACACTTGCGCCTTCGGGTGTGACATTCGACGGCGTGGAGGAGGGGCGCATCACCATCATCCAGGAGGACTGGCCCCGGCACAAGCTGGCCGACTGGCTGCGGTCGGGCGACTCTCTGATCTACCTCAGCGGCGGCGAGGGCTTTGGCTTGATGCCGTTGGAGGCCATGGCCACGGGGTGCTCGGTCATTTGCTCCTACAACACGGGCATGATGGACTTCCTGACGGAAGACAACGCCATGCTGGTGCATCCCACGGGCAGGGCGCCGGCCAAGGGCTACACGGAGCGATTTGGGTACGAATGCTGGATCGAGCAACCCGACTTCGACCAGGCCGTGGAGTGGATCCGCTGGGCGAGTGAGAACAGGGAAGCGGCTCTGGCCATTGGGCAGCGAGGGCAGGGGGCGGCAAGTCAATGGACGTGGCAGAGGGCGGGCGAACGAGCGTTCGCCATGCTGGGGGGGATGATCAGATGAGCGACAACGAGCTGCGGGATTTCCTACTCGTCTTGCGTCGGGCGCTGTTGATGGTAATACGCTGGATCGAGAAGCGTTACGGTACAGAGAAAGGCGACGAGGGATAACATGGCTGAAGAAAAAGGAGAGACGTATCTTCTGCTCACCGTGCCAGAACAGAGCGACTGGGAATGCGGCCTGTTTGGCAGCGACTTCGTGAATGGATTGGTCTACATACCGGCCAAGGGAAACGAGCCCAACTGGTTCTGGCGACTGATGCAGTACCTGATCTTCGGGAACAGGTGGCGACGGCGTGCTGTTGCCACTACTGAATAATACCGAGGCGTAAACAGGGCAGATGGATGCAAACGAAAGAGGAATTTGAGCAGGGCTACGCAGAGAGAAGTGGCGTTACAGTTGAGTGGCTTCATGCCCACGATCAACAGGCCGTGCCGTGTGATTGCGGGGAACCGGGTTGTCTCGGTTGGCAAATGGTTTCGACGACGGGGGAAGCTGCCTTCTGGAGCCAGGTCGGCAAGCTTAAGGCTGATAGTGACCTTTCTTACTATTTCTAAGGGGGATTGAGCTATGAGCGAACAATACCGGCTCGTTCGTGTGAGTGATGAGTACCGTCTTATTGGGACTGGTGAATTGACTCAACTCCTGGATGAAAAGAAGGCAACTCTCCGCCGAGAGCTTTACGAGTTACAGATCGAGGGCTTTGCGGAAACAATACCCACCGTGAGGACATCGCTTGAGTTCAAAGACGCGGGTACTGATGGGACTGGGGCACAAACCTTAACCGCACTATAAGCACCGTACAACCGAATCCGCTCCCGCCTGCTTAACGCAGGCCGCAGCACACAAGACACTGGCCCGATCACTTCCGCCCAGGAACGATCGGGCTTTTTGTTTAGGCACATCGCAGATGTCCGCCGCATCTGCGTGAGCAATACAGCCACCTCGCCGCAGGGGTGAGCTGAGGGAACGAGAGGAGGTATGACACAATGGGTGGCATTTCAAGCAGCACTCC
>JACNHM010000172.1:0-2955 GCA_014383605.1 Chloroflexota bacterium | reverse complement strand
TGGAGAACGTCAGCGAGGTGACCAACGTGATCCTGTACGGCGTGGAACGCAACGACGCCAAGGACGTGATGGTGACCATCCCGGCGGCCTACGTGGAAGTCGGCAACATCGGCTTCAGCAAGACTGGTCAGTCGACGCTGGAACTGACCTTCCACGGGCTGTACGCCTACGGCACGCCGACGACCCTGCCGGGGTACATCGAGATCGAGAAGTAACGAAACAAGGGCTGACACGGCAGTGACCGTGCGCCAGCCCACCAACTGACTGTGACCATGCACAGAGGAGAGTAGAGACATGGCAAAAAGCAACATCCTCAACCTGGACGCCCTGATCCCGGAGCCGCGCTTCGTCCAACTGGACGGCGAGCAGCACCAGGTTCAGGTGGACACCGTGGAAATGGGCCTGAAGATGATCAGGGCCCGAGACGAGCTCGTGAAGGCGGCTGACGCCGGCGAGGGAGCGCAGGCCGAACGGGCCGTGCTGCTCGTGGCTGAGGCCGTCCCCACCATTCCCGAATCCCGCATCCGACAACTGCCGATGGCCGCGCTGACGGCGCTGTTGTCGTTCATCTTCCCTGGCGCGGAGGTGAAGGGGGGCGGTGAGGAGGCGGGCGAGGAGCCGGGGGAATAGACCTGGCCGCCGTCCTGGGCCGCTTCTTGCGGTTCTATCCCGGATACACGGCGGCGACGGCCCTGGGCGAGCGGTGGGGGCGGTTTTGGGCGCTGTACGGCGTGGTGCCGCAACTGCAGGCGGCCGAGGATCTGCGGCGGCTGGGTATCACGCACGCCAAGGACCCCAGGCAGTTGGGCCAGTCGCTGCAACGACAGGCCGGAGGCGTGGTATCCAGAGGCGGCGGGCGCTCGGAGTATTCGCCGGCGGCGCCAGGGTTGGAGCGGGTGGAGAGGGGGAAGATCAGTGAAGTCAGACGACAGAAACTCGCAGAGCACGCACGACGACAAGCCGTTGATGCAGCAAGCTCGCCACCAGGTGAAACCTGACGGCAGCCGCTGTAATGCGCGGTTGTTCGACAGCCGTTGGTACTGGGTGGAGTGCGCCATTGCCGGGGCGGTGCTGGTGACAAAATGCTGGCGTTGCGGCGCGTTGGTGGGGTTCACGCTGGACGTGGTGGGCAGGGTGATGGAAGAGTGACGACATGGCGCTGAACCTGGGAAGCATTCTCGTCAAGATTATCGGCGATAATACTGACCTCAACAACAAGCTGAATGAGGCGGAAAAGCAAGCGCAGGGCTTTGCCAAGCGGTTGTCCACGTCGCTGACCAAGGCGGGCACGGCGATGACCCTTGGCGTGACCCTGCCCCTCGTCGGCGTGGGCGTGGCGGTAGGCAAGATCGCCTCGGACTTCGAGGCGCAGATGGCTATCCTGGAAGTGGCAGCGCGCAATTCCGGCGAGAGCGTCGAGGAATTGCGCGCTGTTGCATTGAAGGCTGGCGCAGATACTTCCCTCTTGGGCATCAATGCCAGTGAAACCGCCGATGCCATCACGGGGCTTTACAAGGCCGGCCTGACCAGCTCGGAGATATTTGGCGACCTGGAGGGCTACTTAGAAGGCTCCGCCGAGATGGCCGGGGCTTTTCGGGCCGCTGTAGACCTGGCGGCAGCCAGCGACCTGGAACTGGCGGCGGCTTCTGACGCCGTGGCCATAGCCATGGCCACATTTGGCCTGTCTGGCGAAGACGCCGTGGGTATCGCCAACAGCTTCGTGCGTGCTGCTGACGCCAGTGTGGCCGAAGTATCGGAGTTGACCCAGGCGCTCGCCAACGTGGGGCCGACGGCGGCGCAGTTCGGGTGGAGCTTGGACGATACGAACACCGCCCTGGCCCTCCTCTCGGAGCGTGGTATCCGTGGCTCGGAAGCGGGCACGGCGCTCAAGAGCATGATGACCAACCTGATGCGGCCTACGGAGGATGTTGTTAGTGCCCTCGCAAACCTCAATATCAAACTCTACGATCAAGAAGGCCATCTGAAGAGCCTGCCGCAGCTCGTCGGCGAACTCGAAGGAGCAATGGATGGCCTCACCGAAGAACAGCGCAACCAAACCATTCAGGCCATCGCCGGCACGTATGGCATGAAGGCCATGAGCACGCTGCTGGCCGAGGGCGCCGTCGGGTGGGACGAGATGACCAAGGCCATCGGAGGCGCCGCAACTGCCCAAGAAGTGGCCGAGGTGCGCATGGACACCTTCGCCGGGGTGATGGAGGCATTCAAAGGCACGATAGAGACGTTCATGATCCAAGCGGGCAGGCCGTTGCTCGACAACTTCGTCCGGCCCCTCATTGAGCGGCTCACGGTGATCATCGGCAAGATCACAGAAGCCGATCCGAAGTTCTTCGAGTTGGGCGTCAAGATAGCCCTCGCGGCCGCGGCGGCAGGGCCGTTGCTCCTCATCGCCGGCAAACTCGTTGCCGTCATCGGGATGATCGCCAGCCCCGTTGGCCTGGCCGTCGCTGCGCTGGGCTTGTTGGCGCTGGCCTGGAAGAACAACTGGGGCGGCATCAGGGACAAGATGCTGCCGGCCCTGGAGGAAGTCAAGGGAGCGATTGCCAAGGCCTGGCCGGTGGTGCAGGGCTTCGTGTCCGATGTGACGGCGGCCTTCAAGAGCGAAGGACTGAAAGGCGCCATCGAGGAGTTCAAGGCCAAGTGGCCGGAACTGACCACGGGCATCTCGGAGGCTGTGGGGCCTTTGGTGGAGAAGGTGAAGACGTGGCTGGACAACGCCGTCTCCGCTGTGAAGACGTGGGTAGCCGAGAATGCGCCGAAGGTAAAGGACTTCCTGGCCGAGTTGCCACAGAAGGTCATGGATGCGCTGCAAGACTTTGCCAGTTCACCGTTGGTGGCGAAGGTCGCGGCGTGGCTGGCGAGCGTACCTCCGGCGGTCAGCGCGTGGGTAGCCGAGAA
Source organism: Chloroflexota bacterium (assembly GCA_014383605.1). The sequence goes on along the minus strand of JACNHM010000172.1, from coordinate 39 downwards.
TGCGCCGAAGGTGGGCGAGTTCCTCAAAGGGATGTTCAC
>JACNHM010000514.1 GCA_014383605.1 Chloroflexota bacterium | reverse complement strand
AAGCCATCTCAAGGTTCATTCGACTCCCCAATTGGATTTCGCCCTCGTAGCCCAAAATGATGATGGCAGCTGGCACCACCAGGCCGAACACGCTCACCAGCTTGACGGCAGTGATGTTGGCCGTGACCAGGCAGGTGATGAAGACTGCGGTGATGAGGATGAACCATTGAGAGTAGCCTGTGGCCGAGGTGGATCCTTGTTGTTGCTCCGTTGGCATGGCCATTTCCTCCTCAGTTGGAGAATGATGTAGAGCCACATTTTGAGGGCAAGGACACTTCTATGCTTATTCTAACACACAAAGCCGAGATCGCCAAAAGGGGTATCGTTCAAAAGTGTAGCAGAAGGGGTAGTCGAAGGGGGCAGGACGTTGAAGACCTTTGGTCGCATCCTCAGGCGCTATCGGTCACCGAATTGCCAAGAATTGCCAACTAATTGCCAGGTCACCTGGCGTTTTCGGCAAGCTTGTAGAAGCGACCCCTCACTCCTCATCCGTTCTATCATCGTCTTCACTGGCGAGGATGTGGCGCACTTGCTCCAGAAGCCTGGGAACCTCGTTCTCAATGATGTCCCAAAGGATGCTCTCGTCTACCCCGAAATACTCATGAGCCACGATGTCACGCAGACCGGCAATGCTGCGCCATTCCACGTCTGGGTAACGCTCCTGTAGCTCCTGCGGAATGTGCTTGGCAGCTTCTCCGATGATCTCGAGGTTGCGCACCACTGCATCGAACGTCTTCTCGTCGTTCAGGAATTGGCGAAAATCGAGGGCGCGGGTATAGCGCAGGACTTTTTCGGCGGACGCGCTCATATCATCCAGATAGAGCCTAAAATCCCGGGACATTGACCACTTCTCTTTCCACCACCGGGCGCAACCGGGGCTTAAGCGCCTTGTGCGTGACCAGGTCCACCCGGCAGCCCAGGAGATCCTCAAGGAAGAATTTGAGGTTCATAAACTGGAGAAAGCCAGGCGGCTCGGTGAATTCGACTAGAAAATCTATGTCACTGTCTTCGCCTGCCTCGTCCCGCGCCACCGAACCAAAGCAGGCCAGAGAAAGCACCCCGGCCTGTTCCAGCTCTGCCCGGTGCTCGCTCAGAAGACGCAAGACCTCATCTCGCCGCATCTCGATCCTCCATTTTGAAGCCCCTATGGGTCATGTGACTGAGGGGGGACCTCTCTGTGGCTATTCTAACACACAAGGGACAGATCGTCAAAGTGTAGTTGACAACTCCAGGAAGTCCCTGTATAATACAAACCAGATCGCTGCATCGCTGCCTTCGCCCGTATTCCCTCTGATTCAATCCACTGTCCCTGACTGTCACCCCGGCCACAGGGGGAACCGAAAGGCGAGCCTGTCGTCCTCTGTTCCCCAAACAGACTGCGCAGCAGGGAGGTCCTCAACGTGACGCACGGGAGTTCAAGCCGCTGGCACACAGCACTGCCTTTGCTAATGCTTCTCGTTCTGTTGGGGGCGGGAGATGTCTCGGCCCGCGCTGTGGCCCCCGCCATTCGGCCTGTCAGCCACGCCCCTATGCTGAGCGAAGTTGGCTCCGCCCTGCAGCAGCCACCCACCTTCGCCTTCCAGTGGGGCAGCGAGGGGTCTGGCGACGGCCAGTTCTCCTTTCCCCGCGCCATCGCCCTGGGCCCTGACGGCCGCGTCTACGTGGCCGACAGCGAGAACCATCGTATCCAGGTCTTCACTGCCAACGGGACCTTTGTGACCAGGTGGGGCAGCTACGGCAGCGCCGCTGGCCAGTTCGACGTTCCCCAGGGCATTGCCGTGGATGGCGCAGGGAATGTCTACGTTTCGGATCGCAACAACTGCCGTATCCAGAAGTTCACCTCCGACACCACCTTCGTCACCCAGTGGGGGAGCGAGGGAGGTGGCAACGGCCAGTTCCGCGAGCCGCGCAACCTGGCCGTGGATGAAGCGGGGACGTGTACGTCGCCGACTCGTGGAACCACCGCATCCAGAAGTTCACCAGCAACGGTGCCTTCGTGGCTAAGTGGGGGAGCGAAGGGAGTGGCGACGGCCAGTTCAACTACGCCACCGGCGTCGCCGTGCGCCCGGCGGGACCTGTCTACGTGTGCGACGCGGAAAACCACCGCATCCAGAAGTTCACCTCCGACGGTACCTTCGTCGCCAAGTGGGGGAGCGAGGGAGGCGGCAACGGCCAGTTCTCCCGTCCCTACAGCGCGGCCGTGGATGATGCAGGCTACGTCTACGTGGTAGACGAGTGGAACCACCGCATTCAGAAGTTCACCGCCAACGGGGGCTTTGTCACCCTCTGGGGGGAGTACGGCAGCGGCGATGGGCAGTTCAACTTGCCCCACGGAGTGGCGGTCGCTGCCAACGGCGACGTCTACGTGGTAGACGAGTGGAACCATCGCATCCAGGTATTCCGGCAAGAGCAGGCACAGCCATCGGCGACCCCCACACCCACGAGAACCGTCGCCGTAGCTACCCCCACCCCTACACCTACGAGAACCGTCGCCGCAGCCACCTCCACGCCCACGCCCACGAGAACCGTCGCCGCAGCCACCTCCACGCCCACGAGGACGGTCGCCGCAGCTACCCCCACCCCTACACCCACGAGAACCGTCACCGCAGCCACCTCCACGCCCACGCCTACGAGAACCGTCACCCCAACCACCTCCCCCTCGACCACAAGGGTTTTCACCTGCAACGAAGATGGCTACGCGGTGCGGCAGTGGGCTCGCTATGTGGTCGAAGGGGCGAATCACGATGGACAAACCCTGCAAGCGCAGAACCGGCCCGACGCCTTCACCCGTGCCTACCTCAAGTTTTCCCTTGCTTCGTTCCCCGCGCACCAGGGAGTCACCACCGCAATGCTCCGGTTGTACAAGACGGCTGGTCCCACTGGCGTCTATCCCCTCGACATCTATCGCATCGAGGAGGAGTGGCAGGAGAACACGCTGGGCGCCAGCGAGGAAAACACACCCTGGCTCTGGCTGGGGGACAAGATCGCTTCCCGCTGGGTGGAGGCAGCCAACAACACCTGGGTCGAACTTGACGTGACCGAAGAGGCCAATCGAGCCCTGCACGGCCACGGCACGCCGGCGGGCTACGTCAATCTGGGGTTGGGAACCGACAAGACGACACTCACCTGGGGCACGCCTCCGCTGACCTTCACCGACAGCGAGGGGGCTGCCGCACAGCGTCCGCGGTTGGTCGTTGTCTACCATGCCGACGCTCCCTGGGCCGACGCTGGGACTGACCAGGAGCACGAAGGCTGGATGCTGGGCAACACCATCACGCTCGACGGCAGCGACAGCCGCGATCCCAACCAGGCGGCCGATGACCTCATCTATTCCTGGCATTTCCTGCGGTTCCCCGGAGGATCGAGGCTGACCGCGGCGTCCATCGCGCCTAATGGCGTGGCTGGTGCCAGCACGCCCACCTTTGCGCCCGATGCCTACGGTCTCTACGCTGTCCAACTCACCGTGCGTGATAGCACCGGCCTCACCGATGGCGACACGGTCAGCGTCGAGGTCACGCCTGCGCTGCCGGATCACCCTCGCATCTGGCTCACGTCGGAACGGCTCTCGGCGCTGCGGCAGCGGGCGGCGCTGCCCACGGTCGCCTGGACACGGTTTCGCAACACCCTGGACGCGTACATCAACACGCCATACCCCGATCTATGGGGACAGACCAACTTCATCATGGCCTACGGGCTGGCCTCCCAGGTCCTGCGCCAGAGTGAGCCCGCCGCCGCCAACAGCTACTGCAACAAGGCTATCGAATTCATGCACCACATGGTTGATCACCACGTGGACATCTCGGCCGATAGCTGGCTCTACTTCGGCGAGGCGGCGGCAGGGATGGCTGTGGGATACGACTGGTGCTACGAACATCTGACGGCCGCCGAGCGCGCCAGGTTCATCAACCAACTCAACGTTTGGGTGGACGAAGCCTTCGCCATGGATAGTCCCTGGGCTTACTACGCCGTGGAGCACCGCCCGGACGTCAACCGCTATTATGCCCACTTCTACGGCCGGGCCATGGTCGGACTGGCCACGTTGGGAGATAACGAGCCGCGTGCGCAGGAGTACGTGGACGTAGTCAGGGAGCAGAACGGCAAGGAGATCGTGCCCTTCCTGAACCGCTACGGCGAGGGGGGCGATTGGTCGGAGGGATGGAACTACATGCAACCCACGATGCAGCATCTCTTCCTGGCCTACGAGGCAGCGCGCGGCGTCTACGGCGATGACCCATACCGCGATACCCCTTTCGCCCGCGGGCTGCTGTCGTTCCTGATCCATGCCACGCTGCCCGACCTGGGTCACGGCTATCCCGAGGGAGACCTGTGGGAGACCACGGCCAGCATCACCGACGGCCATCGGGTGGTGATGCTGCTGCTGGTCAACGAGTTCGCCGATGAATCGTTGGGTGCATACGGGCAACATTGGCTGCAACAGACCATCACCTCGCCGGACTGGAACAGCACGCCGGGGCGCATGTTCTCTGAGGAGAACTTCTTCTACGATTTCCTCTGGGGAGACCCGGACCTGCCCTCGCTCCCTGTCAGCGACTTGCAGCCAACGCACTATGCCGCCGGTGGCGGCACGTTGCTCGCTCGGGCCGATTGGGGCCCCAGCGCTGTCTGGATCAGCTTCCACGCCGGCGGCTTCAACACCGATCACCTGCATCGCGCTCACAATCACTTCAACGTCTGGCGGGGGGAGTGGCTGGCGCACGACGCCAATCTGGGGGCCTCCAATGGCTACAATGCTCAACCGCAATACCACAACGTGGTGATGGTGAACGATGCGGACCAATCCGGTTACAGCGTGGGCCGTGTGCTGCGCTTCGAGGCTACGGGCGAGCACGTTTACGCCCTGGGCAACGCCACACCGGTCATGTGGGTCATGGACTGGGACATTGGCCAGCCGGTCAGCGTGGCCGATCATTACACTCGGGACTTCTTCTACTGGCGGCCCGACCTCCTGCTGGTGTTCGACCGCGTCACGGCGACTCAGGCCAGCTATTCCAAGAAGTGGCTATTGAACGTGCCCGCGCAGCCGAGTATCAGCGGCGATCGTTTCACAGTGGCCGGACCGCAGGGAAAGGGCAAACTGTTCGGACGCACGCTCTGGCCGCAGAACGCTAACATTGCCAGCGTGGAGCTTTCCAGCATCAATCCCGACGCCGGTTTGCAAGGCTGGCAGGTGCAGGTCACGCCGCCCACAACCCAGGCCAGCGACATCTTCCTGCACGTGTTCACCATCGCCGGCCCGGCAGCGACGGGTATGCCCAGCGCGGTTCGCATCCAGGCCAGCCAGGGGAACATGGTGGGCGCGCACGTCCGCAAGGCCGCCGAGAACGTTCTGGCGCTCTTCAGCGGTGATGCCGGGGCCAAAGCACCTTCCGGCAACATTATCTACACCTTCCAGCCCACGGCCCAGACGCAGCACCGGCTGCTGAACCTGCAGCCGGGCAGCACGTACAGAGTGAGCGTGCAGGTTGATGGCGGCTCGCAGACGGTCACCGTGCAGCCGGGCGGGGAGTTCCGTGCCAGCCTTCAGGGTGTGCTGGCCTTCACCACCACGGCCGACGGCAGCGTGTCGCCCCCGCCGCAGGAGACCTATCTGCCAATGGTCATAAGGTAGTTCAAAGAGCCCACTTGAGGCTGATGGTTGTCTACTACCAGCACCAACGCAGCATACTCTATCCGGAGGCTTAACGTGAAAAAGACGAAAAAGACAAAGAAGTGGCTGACTCTCGGATGTCTAGCAGCCATGCTGGCTGCACTCGGTATGGCAGGCACTGGGCGACATGACGTGCCCTCAGCCGCCGCGCCACAAGCTGTTTCCCAGGCCAACACAAGCTGGAACAGCGGCTGGGTGGCCATCGCTCCGGGACAGACGCTGGCCTTCAGCCACGGGCTGGGCGGCGACCCGGCCCTGTACGCCGTGGACCTCTGGTTCCGCGACACCCGCTCGCCGGGCCTGGGCCTC
>JACNHM010000277.1 GCA_014383605.1 Chloroflexota bacterium | reverse complement strand
CTGCCTCAGCAAAGGCACCTCCGGGAGCGATAATTAAATCAACTGTTAAGGGACATCAGGAATATCCCCAAGTTGCCTGGGATGGCATATTGGTGGACGACCCCACCCACCCGTCTGACGTCGTGACCCGCGTGCGTGGGGTGCTCTCGCTGCTGTGGGGCGATGCCGCCGGATCGGCGGACGCCGACGCCATCGAGCGGGAAGCCTGCGACATCCTGGGCGTCCGCACCCTGAGCGACTACTTCCGCGATCCTCGGCGGGGCTTCTTCGCCTTTCACATCAAGCGCTACTCCAAGAGCCGCCGCAAAGCGCCCATCTACTGGCTGCTGCAATCAGAACGGCGCAACTATGCCATCTGGCTCTACACCCACCGGCTGGACAGGGCTACCCTCTACGCTGCCGGTCGCGACTATGGCGACGCCAAGGTCAAGCTGGAACGGACCTGCCTGGAGGAGCTCAAGCAGGGCGTGGAGGCGCTGCAAGGCAGCGCCCGCAAGCGCCGCGAACGGGAGATCGAGCGCCAGGACAGGCTGGTGGCCGAGGTCGCGGACTTCCGCCAGCGGCTGGACGCCGTCGCCTTGCTCAACCTGTCGCCCGACCTGAACGATGGCGTGGTGATCAGCATTGCCCCGCTGCGGGAGTTGGTGCCGTGGGGGGAGGCACAGAAGACGTGGGACAAGCTGGTCGCCGGCGAGTATCCCTGGAGCACCATGGCCCGGCAGATGCGGGAGCGGGGGCTCGTCAAACGTGAGACGTGAATCGTGGCGGACTGGTCTTGCGTGATGGGCAGTTGTCAGGTATAATCTTCTTACGCAGATCACGCTTTGTGACTGAATAGGTCACAGGCCGTGACTGCCGTAAGAGACTTACAGAGGTCTTGATGATGTCCCGGTCGCTCTCCGATCTCGAAGCCAAACTGATCCTACACCTGGAGTGGGAGAAACAGCCAGTGGTGACCATCGAGCAGACGATGGCCATCCTGGACTGTTCCTACGATCACGCCCGCCAATTGCTTCACCGGCTTGCCCGTCGCCGCTGGCTGGTCCCGCTCACCCCCGGCAAGTACGAGTTGATCCCGGCCGAGCGGGGCGAATATGCCTTTCCTGATACGAATCCGCTGTTCATTGGCAGCGCTCTGGTCGAACCTTACTACTTTTCCTTTGCCACTTCTGCTTTCTATCACGGCCTCTCGACACAGGCTTCAGCCACAGTCTATATCGCCACCCCGGTGCGCACTGGCCGCCGCTTGTACCAGGTGCGGGGCAAGGAGTACCGCCTGGTCTTTCAGCCCGCGCACAAGTTCTTTGGCGCCGTGGAGGTCGATGCCTACGGCAGCCGCGTGCGCATGGCCGAACCGGAAAAGACCGTCGTAGATGCGCTGGATCGACCGGAGTATGCCGGCGATATCCCCGAGATTGCAGGCATGCTCCAGCGCGGCCAGGGCCGTCTCAACTGGGACAGGCTGGCCGAGTACGCCCTTCGATTCGAGTCCCAAGCGCTGATCCAGCGCCTGGGCCACCTGATGGACCTTCTCCACCTGCCGGTCCCGGCGCGGGTGCGTGACCGTCTTCTGGCCGGCGTCGGCAAGAGCACGCCCTATCTCGGCCGGCCGGGGCAATGGGGAACCGGGGGTGAATACAACCCTATCTGGCGGATCGTCGACAACCTGCCGCGCCAGGAACTCTGGGCCGAGATTGAGGTACGTTGATGATCGAAAAGCGGCTCGTGCAATGGTATGCGGCTGACTCTGGAGTCGATCTCGACATCGCCGAGCGGGAGATCGTCCTGACCTACGTCCTGGGCATTCTATCCGACCAGGGCCTGCTCGGCCGGTTGGCCTTCAAAGGGGGCACTGCGCTGCGCAAAATCCACCTGGGTGGAACGGGGCGTTTTAGCCTGGATTTGGACTTCACCGCCACTGGCGAAGCGTCTCCCGACGCCGTGGTGCTCGATCTGGTCGTGGCTCTGCACGAACAGACCTACTATGGACTCACGTTCACAGTCCCAAGCTCCGACTACTACGCCACCGACGATTCGTGTGGCGCAGAGGTCACCTATACTCACGACTGGGTGACCGCCGGCCGCTTTGGCGTGCAGATCAGTTTTCGAGCCCGGCCCCTGCTGCCCGTCAGGCCGATGCCACTGCGCCGCGAGCGGTATTTCGACTGGCTGGGCATGATCCCGCCGTCGGTGCCGTCGTTGGATCTGCACGAAGTGATCGGGGAAAAGGTGCGAGCAGCAGCCCAACGCAGCCGCGTGCGGGATCTCTATGACCTGTACCAACTGGCCAACCAACCCTACGATCGCCACCTGGTACGGCGCATTGTGGTCGTCAAGTGCTGGGAGACGCGATATGCCTTTGACCCGGCTGCTTTTCTGGCCGGCCTGTCGGCGGGCAAGTACGATTGGGCGGATCTGGCCCGGTTGGTCCGGCGCGACCGGCTGGTGGCGCCAGTCGAACTCGCTAGAGACGTGCAGCATGGCTACCGCTTTCTGGGGGACCTGACCTCAGAGGAGGCGCAGCTCGCCGCCGATCCGTATGGGCGCGAGTTTCGACTGTACCAGGAATTGGTGGCCACGATAGCATCTTGGGGAGAACCTCATGGGTCTGGTGACTGAAACACTTTTCGACTTGCTTCGGAGGCAATTAGAAGCACACTGCACGCTGGTCTGGTACGACCCGGAGCAGGCCTACCGGGACGTGGCCCGGTCGCTGACGCCAGAGCAGTTGGCAGAGGCTGCCATCCACCGTTACCAACCGGAGCGCGGCTTCCTCTGGCTGCGCCGCCAGTTGGAGCCGCTCTGGGCCGAGAGGACCGACCCGCCCCGGCTGCTCATCTATGTCCCCCTTTCCCAGGCGGAAGATGGCAAAGCCTTGATCGAATTCGAAGTGGCCGGCGTCGTGGCACAGCCCGGCCAGCAGCCCCCGGAGCGCAACACCGCCCTGGCCGCCGTCGCCCGTCAGGCGCTGGCCGCCGTCTTTCCCCCGGCGGCCGTAGAAGAGATCGTGGGCCAGGTTGAAGCCGGGCAGTTGTCCCTGTCCGAGCTGGACCGCCTGGCCGAGCAGGGCGCCCAGGCGCAGACCGGCGCGGTGGCCGTCATCTTTGGCCACGGCGACATCTCCGAGGTCGCCATCCGTTTCCTGTCCGACCCGGCGCTGGACGCCGAGCTGGAAGCCCGGCAAGCCCTGGGCAGCCTGGCCGGCCTGTTGGCCAATGCCCTGGGCATCTCCTTTGCTGTGGCTGAGGGACCGGCTGGGCTGCGGGCGCAACTGGCCCGCCAGGTGCTGGTCACCGACTTTGTGGAAGCCTTGGGCGATCAGGTGCCGCCGGCGCTCCAGACCTTCCGCCTGGCGTCGAGCCAGATCGCCCGCCAGGCGGCAGCCCATCTGGCTCAGACCTGGCGGGTGCGGCGCGACCTGGCTGCCAGCTACGTCGCGTGGGCCAGGCGGGTGCAGGCCGAGATCGGGAGCGGCTCGTTCGATCTGGACCTGCATGCTCTGGCCCGGACCGAGACCTTTGTCGCCGGCGAGGTCCGGCTGCAAACAGAGGTGGAAACGGCCCTGATCCAGCAGGCCCTGCCATCGTCGGTGGAGCTGGCGGAGGAGAGACTGGGCGGATTCTGGGCGACGCAAGATACGGAGATCAAGATGCGCTGGGAGGTCATCGCCGATGCCGGCCGGGTGTTGGTGGAAGCGGCCCGCCTGGAAAGCGATCTCAAGGGCAAGTCCTGGTCGGCCGGCGCGTTCCTGTCCGGCTATGCGTATGGGGATCAACCTTGGTGCGCGTTGGACACGGCCCAGCGTCACCTGGAGCGCGACTTTCACCGCTTCGACCTCGACCCCCAACAGCACCAGTCGCTGCAGCAAGTGGTCACCCTGGCCCGGCAGCGATACACGTCGGCAGCCGACCGCCTGGCGGAGCTCTGGACGCGGGCCTTTGCGGAGGGCAGCTTTGAGCTGCCCGGCGTGCTGCTCCAGGCCGACGTGTACCAGGAGGCTGTGGCCCCGGCGGTGCAGAGCGGGCGCAGCGCCTACATCCTGGTGGATGCTCTGCGTTTCGAAATGGCCCGCGAGTTGCTCACCATCCTCGAAGCGGAGTGGACTGGCGAGTTGACGCTGGCCCTGGCTACGCCGCCGGCGGTCACCGAAATCGGCATGGCCGCCCTGCTGCCGGGGGCCGAGCGGGGCCTGGCTGTCGTCCCGACCAGCGGCAGCAAGCTGGCAGCTGTCGTCGGCGGCCAGCAACTCGCCACGCGCCAGGAGCGGGTGACCTACCTCGAAGCGACCGTGGGCACAGGTGTGGCTGTGACCAAGCTGGACCAACTGGCCCCCCTCTCGGACATGCGCCTGAGCCAGGCCCTCAAAGCCGCCAGGCTGGTTGTGGTCACGGCCACCGAAGAGATCGACGGCCTGTGTGAGAACAACCCGGCGCTGGCCCGCCGTCTGTTGGACGACGTGCTGAACCAGCTCCGCCGGGGCATCAAGACGCTTTTCGGGGTGGGCATCCAGACGGTGATCATCACCGCCGATCACGGCTGTATTGCTCACAACGAAGTGAGAGTTTTGGGCCTCGAAATTAAGTGAGAGTTCCGCACTTCCTACAAATCGCAAAAGGGAGTATAATGATGACCAAGGAGGTGCAGAACCATGACTACGAAAAAACGTCAGCGTTGGACAGCCGAGCGAAAACTGCAGATCATCGAGGAGGCCCGACAGACCGACCATACGGTCAGCGAAGTGTGCCGCCATCACGGCGTGGCCACAGGCCAGTTTTACACCTGGGAGAAACGGGCTCGCCAGGGTGCTATGGAGGCCCTGCGCAACAGGGAACGAGGGCGCAAGAAAAGCGACCCCACCATTCCGCTGCGGACCGAAGTCGAGCGCCTGCGAGCCGTGATTGCCGAACTCAGCGTCGAGAACTTGACGCTAAAAAAGGGGGCCTGGCCATAGAACCCAATCGGCGCTACAGCGCTGAGGAGAAAACGGTGATCTTGGAAACGGTGCGGCAGGCGCAGGACAGGACCGGTGAGCCAGTGGAGGAGGTACTGAGTCACCTGGGACCACCAGAAGCAACCTACTACCGCTGGCAAGCTCGAGAGCAGGCAGGCTGCTTGGTCGATCAGGTGATCGTTGCTCGTCGCCGAGTCCCGTCTCCCACTCCGGAAGAGATAACGGCGGTGCGTGACTTTGCCCTGACGAATCCCCAGACGGGGTACAAACGCCTGACCTGGCAAATGGTGGACCACGACGTGGCTTGTCTGCGGATGTACCAGGTCTATCGCATCCTGGGAGAGTACGATCTGCTATGCCGCTGCAAGGCACCGAACCCCGAGCCCTTGAAACGCCCGCCGCCGCCCGACCATCCCGATCAGGTGTGGCACATCGACTTGATGTACTTGTACATCAAGCCCCGGTGGTACTACCTGGTGGACATTCTGGATGGATACAGCCGTTTCCTCGTGCATTGGAGTCTCAACCTGACCATGCTGGCCGAGACCGTGACCCTCACCGCTCAAGAAGCGCTGGACGGTTTGTCCCAGCGTCGTCCCGGCGAGCCGAAGCTGGTCCACGACCGTGGCGGCCAGTTTCTCAGCAAGGAGTGGCGGACGTTCGTGGAGGGAGCAGGCGTGACGGACATCAAGACACGGGTGGCGCATCCCCAGTCCAATGGACGGGTCGAACGGCTCCATCGCACGCATCGCGAGGAAGGCCTCGACGAAGAAGCGTTGAGCGACTACTACCGGGCGCTGGAGGCCATGACCGGTTGGGGCCATTTCTACAACCACGAGCGGCCGCACTCGGCATTGAAGTATCTGTGCCCGATAGACTACTATCGCGGTGATCCGGAGGCGCGCTTAGCAGAGCGCGAACGGAAGCTGGTTCAAGCAGTCGAGGCCCGAAAAGCCTATTGGGCAGGTGTATGAAGATGTTAACAGTAGTTTCGCTTAATTATGGTCAAGTCCCATCTAATAACGGATTGGTCAAGTT
>JACNHM010000508.1 GCA_014383605.1 Chloroflexota bacterium | reverse complement strand
GGCCTCGAACGGCGAGATCGCCGACGTCTTCCTCGTCTTCGCCGTCACCGACCCTGGGGCCGGGGCCAAGGGGATAAGCGCCTTCATCGTGGAGAAAGGCACGCCCGGCTTCAAGGTGGGTTACCGTGAGCCAACCCTGGGCCTGAGGGGCCTCACCTGCAACACCCTCTACTTAGACGATTGCCGGGTGCCGGCAGCTAACCTCCTGGGCCGGGAGGGGGAGGGATTCAAGATCGCCCTGAAAGCGTTGGACTTCTCCCGCCTGAGCCTGTCCGCCATCTGCCTGGGTGGGGCGCAGGCGGCACTGGAGGCTGGCGTCCAGTTCGCCATTGAGCGCGAGCAGTTCGGCGGGCCCATCGCCCTCAAGCAGGCCATCCAGAACTTCATCGCCGACACCGCGGCCGAGATCGAGGCCCTGCGCTACCTGGTCTATCACGCCGCCTGGCTTGCTGACCAAGGAGAGCCCTACACCCGAGATGCGTCCATCGCCAAGCTCATCGGCTCTGAGATGGCCATGCGGGCAGCTAACAAGATGCTCCAGGTGCACGGCGGCTTTGGTTACATGAAGGAATACGCCATTGAGCGCATGTATCGCGATTTCCGCGCCTTGCGAATCGTGGAAGGAACCAGCGAGATACAGCGCTTCGTCATCGCCAGAGACATCCTCAAAGAGAAGGGGCTGGCGATCAGGCCGTAGCTGGGTATTGGATATTGGAGGTTCCCCATGGATTTCAGTTTTCCGAAAGAGTATCAGCTTTTCCGTCAGATGGTGCGCGATTTCGCCGAGAACGAGCTGCGGCCTTTGACCAGGGAGATAGATGAACAGGATCGTGTCCCTTTCGAGACCATCGAGAAGGCAGCCAAGCTGGGCCTGATGGGCGTACCCTTTCCCCAGAAGTACGGAGGGGTCGGGGCGGGCGAGACCGGCTACTGCATCATGATGGAGGAGGTGAACAAGGTCTGTGCCTCAACTGCCACGGTCATCGGCGCCCATACTGGGATCGGGGCTATGGCCATCTATCTCGACGGCACCGAGGAGCAGAAGCAGAAGTACCTTGTCCCCCTGGCCAGCGGTGAGAAGATCGGCGCCTTTGCCCTCACCGAGCCTGGGGCCGGCTCCGACGCCGCAGCCATCACAACCAGGGCCGTGCGCGATGGCGATTACTACGTCCTCAATGGCACCAAGACCTTCATCACCAATGGCAACCACGCCGACATCATCAGCGTTATGGCGGTCACCGATCCATCCCTGGGAGCCAGAGGAGGGGTAACGGCCTTCATCGTGGAAAAGGAGTTCCCCGGCTTCAAGGTGGGCACTTCAGAGGACAAGATGGGCATCCGGGGCAGCAATACGGCCGAGCTGATCTTCGAGGACTGCCGAGTGCCCAAGGAGAACGTGCTGGGCCAGTTCGGGGCCGGCTTCATCACCTTCATGAAATCTCTGGACATAGGGCGCGTTAGCCTGGGGGCCGGCTGCCTGGGAGGGGCGCAGGCTTGCCTGGAGGGCAGCATCCAGTGGGCCAAGACTCGCCAACAATTCGGTGTGCCCATTGCCCAGAAGCAATCGGTCCACTTCACGATCGCCGACATGGCGACCGAGATTGAGGCTCTACGTTCTCTGATCTACCGCACCGCCTGGTTGGTGGACACCGGCCAACCCTTCACCAAGGAAGCGGCCATGTGCAAGCTATACGGCTCCGAGGTGATCCATCGCTGCATTGACAAGGCCCTTCAGATCCACGGCGGGCTAGGCTATAGCCGCGACTTCTGGGTCGAACGCGCCTTCCGCGACCAACGCATCACCGAGATCTTCGAGGGCACCAGCGAGATACAGCGCATCGTCATCGCCAGCAACCTCTTCCGGCCAGAGGGAGTGCGCATTAGTGCGTAGGGAGGAATCAACCATGCGAGTGATCGTTCCCATAAAACAAATCTTAGACCCCGCCGGCTTCACCGTCCACCGGCGAATGGAGAGGGTCTTCATCAATCAGGAGAACTACATCATCAACCCCAACGACAAGAACGCCTTGGAAGAGGCTCTGCGGCTGAAAGACGCCCACGGCGCCGAGGTCATCGCCCTCAGCCTGGGAGAGCCTGGAGTTGATGACGCGCTGCGGGAAGCTCTGGCCATGGGGGCTGACCAGGCGTTTCTCCTGACCGACGAGGCGTTCGCCGAGGCAGATGCCGCTGTCGCTGCACTGGCGCTGGGCAAAGCGATCGAGAAAATCGGCGACTATGACCTCATCCTAACTGGTCAGCGAGCCCTGGATACCGGTGCCAGCCAAATAGGCCCCCGCCTGGCCGAGTACCTGGGCCTGCCGCAGGTGCTGGAAGTCCGCGCGGTGTCCGGCCTGGACAATGGGAAGCTGAGGGCCAAACGAAACTGGAAAGAGGGCTACGCCGAGGTAGAGGTCGGCCTGCCCGCGCTCCTCAGCATCGCTCCCCAGGCCAACGAGCCCCGCTATCCGCACGGAGCACGCATCATGAACGCCTATCGGGAGTGGGAAGTCACCACCTGGCGCCTGGCCGACCTGGGCCTGACCGACGAGGAGCTCAGCCCCCTGATCGGCCTGCAGCGCGAGGCCTTCCCCCCGGAGCAAACATTGGGGGAGCTTTTAACAGGCACGCCTGACGAGACGGCGAAGGAACTGGCACAGCTCTTGAGGGACAAGAGCTTTGTCTAGCGGTTTTGGCTCCATCGAACCTTTGCTCCGGTTGGATCGCCAGATCCAACCGTTGAGCGACGGATTTGGCAATCCGTCGCGAGCGCGGGAGTGTCACTGAACGACAAGGAACGGAGGCAAAAATGGACCTGGAATACTGGGAACTTCTGACGGGCGAAGCAATCGAGGAAGAAGAAGTAGAAGAAGAGATCGCCTATCGAAATATCTGGGTAGTGGCCGAGGCGGAGGATGGCGTCCTGACACCGGTCAGCCTGGAGATGGTGGGCAAAGCACGGGAGCTGGCTAATGCATTGGGCGCTTATGTCCAGTCGGTCCTGCTGGGTGAGGAACTGGAGGATCTGGCCCAGGAACTGATCCAACGCGGGGCCGACAGCGTCTACCTGGCCGACGATCCTCGCCTGGCTGAATATCACCTGGAAACCTATGCCCAGGTGCTGGGCGATCTTTTCCAGGAGCAGAAGCCAGAGATCATCCTCTTCGGGGCCACCGAACTGGGGCAGGAATTGGCCCCCCGCCTGGCTCAACGCCTGGGGACTGGCCTGATCTCCGATTGCCTGGCCCTATCCATTGATGAAACCGAGCGCGTCCTGTTGGCCACTCACCCGGTCTATGGCGGTGAGTATTTCCACGTCAGCGCGTTCCTAGGGGCCAAGCCGCAGATAGCGACGGTGCGCCCCGGTGCCTTCCGCCTCCCCTTCGCCGATGAGTACCGCTACGGCGATGTGGAGGAGGTAGCCGTCAATTTGGAGGGAATCGAGGGCCAGGTCAAGATACTCAGCACATCTGCTGAAGAAGCTCAGCCCCAGACGCCCTTGTCCAAAGCCACGGTAATCGTCGCTGGTGGGCGGGGACTGGGGGACGCCGAGGGTTTCGCGCTGGTCGAGGAGCTAGCGGAAGTCCTGGGCGGCCAGGCGGCAGGCACACGCGGGGCCCTCGACGAGGGCTGGATCAGCGAGGAGCAACAGGTGGGATTGAGCGAGATCACAGTGAAACCTGACCTTTACATCGCCTGCGGAATCTCAGGAGACGTCCACCACTATTTCGCCATGCAGGAATCCAAGTTCGTGGTGGCCATCCACAACAATCCCGACGCCCCCATCTTCAAGACAGCCAACCTGGGCATCGTGGGCAATCCCAAAGAGGTCATCCCGCCGCTGCTGGCGGAGTTGAGAGCGGGGTAAAAACCCTCCCGTTGTGTGTCATTGCGAGGAGCGGAGCGACGAAGCAATCTCCAGCCCACGACGGAGGGGATTGCTTCGCTCCCTGCGGTCGCTCGCAATGACACAGCGGGCAGACAACAAACGGGTAGATGGACAGAGGTTCCATCTACCCGTTTGCTTATCTAGTGGGAATGTGCTATCATAATCCCATCCCTGCGCAGGAGGCAAAACATGACAGAAGTTTTCATCGTCGCTGCAACTCGCACCCCCTTTGGCCGCTTCGGCGGGATACTGAAGGATTTGACGGCCGCGGAACTGGGCGCGGCGGCCATAAGTGAAGCGGTGCGGCGAGCCAGCATAGAAGGCGCGGCTATTAACCGCGTGATCCTCGGCAACTGCATGGGAGCCGCTACGTTGGGCCAGGTGCCAGCCCGCCAGGCGGCTCTCAAAGCCGGTCTCCCCTACAGCGTCCCCGCCGTGGCTATCAACACGGCCTGCACCTCAGCACTCCAGGCGGCGGGACTGGGGTTCGCTCTCATCCGCCACGGCGAGGCCGAGGTCATCGTCGCTGGCGGGATGGAGAGCATGAGCCAGGCGCCCTACATCCTGCCCCAGGCCCGCTGGGGGTATCGCCTCGGTCATGGGCAGATCGTGGATGCCCTCACCAACGCCCTCACCTGCCCCATCAGCGGGGTTCAGATGGGCGTCTTCGCCAGCCAGGTGGCCCAGGAGTACGGCATCGGCCGCCAGGAACAAGACCGCTGGGCGCTTAGCAGCCAGCAACGCTACCAGGCGGCCCAGGCAGCGGGTAAGTTCAGCGATGAGATCACGCCCGTCGAGGTCAAGACGCGCAAGGGAGAGGTCGTGGTGACTAAAGATGAGCAGCCCCGGCCCGACACAACTTACGAGAAACTGGCCGCTCTGCCGCCAGCCTTCGAGCCTGAGGGGACGGTGACGGCGGGCAACGCGCCGGGCCTCAACGACGGGGCGGCGGCTCTGGTTTTGATGTCCAGGCAAGCAACCAAAGCTTGCCCTGAGCCCAGTCGAAGGGCGCAGCGACTGGAGCCACTGGCGCGGATCGTGGCCACGGCGCATGCCTCGGCCGCGCCACAGCTTATCAACGTGGTGCCTGCTCTGGCAGCCCAAAACGCCCTCCAAAAAGCCGGCCTGACTGTGGAGAACATTGACCTGTGGGAAATCAACGAAGCCTTCGCCGCCGTCACCCTGACCGCCATCAAGATATTGGGCCTGGACCCGGAACTGGTCAACGTCAACGGCGGCTCCGTAGCCATCGGCCACCCGGTGGGTGCTACGGGGGCGCGCATTTTGATGACCCTGATCTACGAGCTGCGCCGCCGGGGTGGGGGGACGGGCCTGGCGACCATCTGCGGCGCGGGGGCGAATGGATACGCCATGATTGTGGAGGTAGCTGGCCAATAGTTGCTGGAGGTTGGAGGTTGGAGGTTGGAGGTTGGAAGTTGGAGGTTGGATATTGAGGTGTGAGGCCATGTTGGGTTTACGAGACATATTAACCGCTCAGCGAAAGATCGGCGGATTGATTGCCAGGACGCCGCTGGAGTATTCTTTTCTGCTGAGCCAGCGGGCCGGCTGCCAGGTTTATCTCAAGCTGGAGAACTGGCAGAAGACGGGATCCTTCAAGGTGCGGGGAGCGATTAACAAGGTCGCCAGCCTGACGGAGGAGGAGAAAGCCAGGGGGCTGGTGACGGCTTCGGCGGGGAACCACGCCCTGGGTGTGGCCTACGCCGCCCGAGCCCTGGGCAACGTACCGACCACTCTGTTCGTGCCTGTCAACATCCCTGCCTCCAAGCTGAAGAAGCTGGAGGAGTTTGAGTGCGACGTTCGCCTCTCAGGGAACAGCTACGACGAGGCCCATCACGCCGCCGAGGATTTCGAGCAGCTTCACGGCGCTACCTACATCCACGCCTACGACGACCCCTTGACCATTGCCGGCCAGGGCACGGTAGGGCTGGAGATCATGGAAGACCTACCCGAGGCCGAGGCCATTCTGGTACCGGTGGGCGGCGGCGGGCTCATCGCTGGAATTGCTCTGGCGGCCAAAGCCATCAACCCTCATGTACAAATCATCGGAGTGCAGCCTGAGGCCTCGCCAGCGGCCTACCTCTCGCTGCGCGACGG
>JACNHM010000438.1 GCA_014383605.1 Chloroflexota bacterium | reverse complement strand
TGAGGGAGAGGCTCTTCCGTTTGCGCCGTAGCATCTATCGGAGGATCCGAGGCGATGCTACGGCGCGGGGCTTACCACTACGTTTCATTAGCATCACCTCCTCCGTATTGAAATGGCGAAGGAGCGCATTCACCGGAATGCAGGGCAATTATCGCACAGAAGGCAGGATCTGTCAAATCTCGATCATCCGGATTTCAGCAGGCCGCCGGCCGCAAGTGCACCTTCAGCGTGTTTCCATCAGCAAAGTCCTGCAAGGCGGCTGGGAAATCGCTGAGAGGCAGGGTGTGGCTGATCAGCGGCGTGACATCAATGACGCCGTTGGTCAGCCAGGCGATGGCCGGCTGAAAGGTGTAGCAGAGCGCAAAACTGCCGATGATGGTCCAGTCACGGTGGAAGATATCGTAGGCGCTCAGCCTGACGGTAGCGTCCTTGGGCGTCACGCCGAACTGCAAGAACTGTCCCCGGGGCTTCAGGTAGTCGAAAGCCTGCTCGATGACCGCCGGCACGCCCGTCGCGTCCACGACAACGGCGAAGCCGTAGGGGGCCAGCTCCCGCAAAACATCTCCCTGATCAGGGTCAGCCAAGATCGTAGTGGTAGCACCCAGCTCGCAAGCCAGGGCCAGCCGATCCGGTTGCTTGTCCACGGCCACGAGTTGCGAAGCGCCGCTGTGGCGCAAGGCCTGTACCAGTATGAGCCCCATCGGCCCAGCGCCGAA
Source organism: Chloroflexota bacterium (assembly GCA_014383605.1). The sequence continues at coordinate 5,305 of JACNHM010000438.1, read as the reverse complement.
GATCAGCACCTCGTCTCCGGGCCAAACGCGCAGCCGCTTCAGAGCGTGCACGACGCAGGAGACCGGCTCAACGAAGGCTGCCTGGGCATCGGTCAGGTTGTCGGGCAACAGATAACTGGCGCGGGCAGGCACAGCGACATACTCGGCAAAGCTCCCGGGGCGGGTGATGCCCACCCCCTCCCAGTTCAGGCAGTGGTTGGACTGCTCATTGCGGCAGAAGTAACAATGGCCGCAGTACAGGTTCGGATCCACGGCCACCCGGTCGCCGACGTTGAAATCGGTGATCTCTTTGCCCGCCTCCACGATGACCCCGCCAAACTCGTGGCCCGGGATCACCGGAAACTCAGACATGTACTCGTCGTGATAGATGTGCAAGTCGGTGCCACAGAGACCGCTCGCTGCTACCTTTACGACAACTTCGTCTGGCTTGCAGGAAGGGTCAGGAACCTGTTTGACGACGACGGTTTCCGGCCCTGTAAAAACCACAGCTTGCATAAGGCATCACTCCAGGTTGGTGTGCCGGCGGCGCAGATCCTCGGCGCTTTGCCCCAATGCTGCTTGCAGCTGCGGCACCAGGGCGTCGAAGTAAATCCACAGGCTCTGCTCAAAAGCCGAGCCCATAGCCTGCGCTGAGTTGCTTCGTTCAGCTTCCGCCATCGTTTGGGCCGACAGAGTGACCAGCAGGTCAGCCTGCTGGGGCAGGGGTGCCGTGGGCTGGGCGGTCAGCATGGCCATGCGACCACCGGCCTGCTGGGCGATCCCGGCCAGAGCCTCCACCGTGGAGAGGTAGCCGGGGCCACAGCTCACCAGGAACAGGTCGCCGGGGCCGATGGGCGGCGTGGTCGTGTCGCCGACCACAGCTACATCGAGGCCCAGGTGCATCAGCCGCATGGCCAAGCCGCGCATGGCCAAACCCTCCCGACCCAGGCCGTAAACGATGATGCGACGGGCGTCCACAATGGCATCAAGCAATGCCCCTGTCTCGCCCTCGCTGACCTGGCTCAACACGCGGTCAATCTCGCCCAGGATCTGGCGGGCGGTCTCGTATGCTGCTGACATGGTTCCCTTCCTACCAGACACAATAGCCGCCATCAATGACCACGTCATGGCCCGTCATGAAGTCGGAAGCCTCCGAAGCGAGATAGACCACCGCGCCCTGAAGGTCGGTTACCTCGGCCATGCGCCCCATAGGTGTCAGTTCCATCCAGCAGGGCACCATGCGCTGGCCTTCCGGCGAGGCCACCAGGTCATCCACCAGCTTGGTGCGGGTGTACCCAGGGCTGATGCTGTTGACGCGCACACCGCGCGTCGCCCACTCGGCAGCCAGGCTGCGGGTCAGGTGAATAACGCCGGCCTTAGTTGTGTTGTAGGCCGCCTGATTCTGGGGCGTGTTGACGATGTGGCCGGACATGGAGGCAGTGTTGACGATCTTGCCGTAGCCAGCCTCCAGCATCACCCGGGCCTCGGCCTGAGCGCAGAGGAACACCCCGGTGAGGTTCACGGCGACCACTTTGTCCCAATCTTCTTTCGGCATCGTCTCGGAGTCGGCCCAAACGCCGATGCCCACGTTGTTGACACCGATGGTCAGCCGGCCCCAGCGGGCCAACACGGCGTCCACCATCGCCTGCACCTGATCGGGTTGGGTCACGTCGGCGGTGACAGCCAGCGCGTCAATGCCCTTTCTAGCCAGCTCCTCGACAACCGCCACGGCGGCGGCAGTGTCTATGTCCACGATGGCGACAGTGGCGCCGGCTTCGCCCAAGGCATGGGCATAGCCGCGGCCGATGCCGCGACCACCGCCGGTGACCAATGCGACCCGGCCATCCAGGCGAAACCGTTCCAGAATAGGCTTTGCTTCCAGCACCTTGTCAGCCATTGGCGTTCTTCTCCTTATGACTACTCCATGACAATGCACACCTTGCCGCTTTGGCCTTCATCGGCAATGCGATACGCTTCTACTGCCTCTTCCAGCGGGAAACGGTGAGTTGCGGTGATCTCGGGCCTGAGGTTCCATTCCACCAACTTCTCAACCAGATCCTCCATGTGGCCCAGACTGGTCACCCAGGAGCCATAGACCGTGATTTGATTGTGGATGATGGTTTGACTGACGTCGAAATCCACGTTGTTCCCTTCACCGACCATGGCGCTTCGCCCCCAGCGCCTTGTGCCTTGCAAGGCCAGAAGTCTACCTGCCGGGGAACCGGAACAATCTATGGAAACCTCGCAGCCCAGATCGCCGGTCAGTGCCCTGATCGCTGGCAGAGCTTGATCGCCATAGACAATCGCTTCATCCACGGCGCCGATCCTCTGGGCGATCTCCAGACGCGACGTCGAGATATCCACGCCAATGGTCTGGGTGGCGCCCATGGCTTTGGCTACCAGGCCAGCGGCCATGCCCACAGGCCCTACCCCCGTGATCAGCACCTTGTCTTCACCTGAGACCCGAACGCGGTTGAGCGCCTCGTAGACCGTTCCGAAGCCACAGGCGACGAGGGCGCCATCTACGTAGCTCAAACCGTCCGGCAGAGCAACGCAGGTGTTCTCTTCCGCCAGGAGATAGTCGGCGTGGCCTCCATCTCGCTGCCATCCGTAAGCCGCCCGCAGCGGCGAGGTGCAACTGATCATATAGCCCTTGCGGCAGTCATTGCACACACCGCAGCCGCTGATGTGATAGATGATGACCCGGGCGCCTTCTTTGAAGCGCTGGCAACCTGGGCCGAGCTTGACGATCTGCCCGCAGGGCTCGTGCCCGGCGATAACGTTCTGGTACGCTTCCGGGCCGTGTCCCAGATGTTCCCGATAGATGGCCCGAATGTCGCTCCCGCAGATGGAAGACGCCTTCATCTTCACCAGCACCTGGCCGTGACCGGGTTCAGGCACCGGAAATTCTCGGAATTCCACCCGGCGCTGGCCGGGCAAAAGGACGCCTTTCATCACTTCCTCCTTCGCACGTTTGCTCCTTCAGGACCTCCCTACGGCACCAGCACTACTTTGATGGAGCGCTCGCCAGACGCCACCAGATCAATGCCCTCCTGGAAAGAATTCAGGGGCAACTGGTGAGTGACAATCTGCTCCATGGGCAGCAGTCCCTTCTGCAACATGTCAATGGCAATGGGATAGCAGTAGGGACTCAAATGAGAGCCGTGGATGTTCAGCTCCTTCTGGTCACCAATAATGGTCCAGTCCACCGTCACTGGTTCTCGCATCAGGCTGAACTCGACAAAGGTGCCCAGCTTGCGGATCATGTGCAGACCCTGCTCCACCGCTGCCGGGTGGCCGGTCGCCTCAATGTAGACGTCGCAGCCGTAGCCGTCCGTGAGCTTGAGTACCTCGTCCACTACGTCAACTTTGCCGGGATGCAGGGCCAGGTCAGCGCCGCAGGCCCTGGCCACCTCCAGTCGCTTGTCGTTCAGATCCAGCGAGATCAGCAAGCGGGGATGTTTGAGCCGCGCCACGGCGATCATCCCCAGCCCCAAGGAGCCAGCCCCGGCAATGACTACCACGTCTTCAAACCCGATGTCTCCCCGCTGCACGGCGTGAATCGAGCAGGACAGGGGTTCGATGAACACAGCGTGTTCGACCGGAATGGACCTGGGCACCTTGTGGTTGATGGCGTCGCGGGGGAGAAGCATGTACTCAGCCATGGCTCCGAAAGTCCGCTGACGAAAGCCGTAGACATCGTGCTTGTCCTGGCACATCCAGTACTGCCCCCGCTTGCAGAAGCGGCATTCCCAGCAGGGAACGATCTGCTCGGACACGGCCATGTCGCCCAGTTCCAGGCCATGTTTCTCGCCAGCATCCTCACCCAGAGCCACCACCTCACCGACAAATTCGTGGCCGGGAATGACCGGCGGCTGACAGTAGCCTTGGCGGTGTTCGTCTCCCCAGAACAGGGCTGCGCCCTGATAGCACTTCAGGTCGCTGGCACAGATGCCAACCCCTTTGACGCGAACCACGACCTCCCCTGGTCCAGGCCGGGGGACTGCCCACTCTTCGAGGCGATAATCCCGTGGCCCATAGCACAGCACGGCTTGCATGGTTTGGGGAAGCGGGGAATTGGCTTGATAACTCATGGCCACCTTCCGCATTCAGGAATCGGAGCCGCGCTGACAACAAAGCGAGATGCAGGAGGCTCGGCTCCAGAAGTGAGCGCAGGCCACAACACAAGCGAGCGGCCAATGCTGTGGCCTGGCAAGTTCAAACTGGTTCGGTTGGCCATCTTCTCAAAGATGGCCAACTCGGCGGGGAGGTTTACTGTGGCAATTCGATCTGCACCTTGACCGAAGTAGGTGGCATGTCGGAGGCGAAGTCGAAAGCCTGGAAGCTGTCGCTGAACCTAAACGTCTCGGTGATCAGCGGTTTGAGATCAATCTTGCCACTGCCCATCAGCGCCAGCGCCCTGGGGTAGACGTGGGCATAGCGGAAGATGTGCTCAACGCGCGCCTCCTTGATCTGCGCGGCGACAACGTCGTATGGTATCGGCTCGCCGGGCATGCCAATGAACACGACGCACCCCCCCGGACACACCAGGTCGAAGACCTGTGCGGCTGCCGGGGCGCTGCCGCTGGCCTCGAAGACAATGTCGGCTCCCCAGTCAGCGGTTAGATCGTTGACGACTTCGACGAGGCGCTGCTGCGTGACGTTGACGGGAATGATGGGGCCAAGAGAGGCAACCAAGTCCAGTTTGGGCTGCATCACATCGGAGATGACGATCTGACTGCAGCCTCCGGCCAGCGCCGCCAGGGCGGTGACCGTCCCGATGGTCCCCGCCCCGATGACCACCGCTATGTCACCAGGCTTGATCTGCGCCTTGTTCGCCGCGTGCATCCCGATAGCCAACGGTTCGACCATGGCGCCTTCGCCAAAACTGACGTTGTCCGGCAGCTTGAAGGTGAAGTTACCGGGATGGACAACGGTCGGGCGCAACACACCATGCACCGGCGGTGTGGCCCAAAAGCGCACCGCCGGGTCGAGGTTGTACATGCCCAGCCGCGTGGCCTTGCTGTTGGGGTCTGGGATGCCAGGCTCCATGCACACGCGGTCGCCCACCTGGAGGTGCGTGACCTCACTGCCGACTTCGACCACCGTGCCCGATGCCTCGTGGCCCAGCACCATCGGCTCTTCCACCACGAACGGCCCGATCCGGCCGTGCTGGTAGTAGTGCACGTCACTGCCACAGACGCCGACGGTGTGGATAGCGATCCGTACGTCATGCGGCCCAAGCGTTTCGGCGATGTCAATGTCCCGCAGGGAAAGCTGCCGGGTCCTTTCCAGCACTAGTGCTTGCATGGCTGTCTCCCTTAGC